>DLUO01000171.1 GCA_003444595.1 Bacillota bacterium | reverse complement strand
CAGTTAAAGCAGGATATTTTCCTGGCGGAGCTATCAGTGAAGGCATTAATGAGCGGGGCCGAGTTAAGCCCCTCTTTCAAACCGTTACCGCGTTATCCTTCAGTTTACCGCGATCTGGCTTTTACTATTTCCGAGACAATCAGTGCCGGAGATATTTTGCAGACCATTAAAGAGTGCGGGGGTGACCTGCTGGAGGATGCCAGGCTTTTTGATGTTTATAAGGGCAGCCAGATCCCGCCGGGGCATGTGAGCCTTGCTTTTGCTCTGACTTTTCGCCACAGCGAAAGGACTCTTAAAGATGAAGAAGTAGATGCGCTGCAAGAGGCGATGGAAAAAGACCTTCATGACAGATATGGGGCGGTCCTGAGAAAGCTGTAACGAAAAGAGGATTCGCGGCAGGCTCTACAGAATACAATAATCAAAATGCAGTACAGCGATAGATAACGCAGCGATAGATGGCGGTTAAGGGGTGCTTACAATTATTCGATTGTAAGCTGCTTTAAGAAAGGAGAGGTCTTCTTGCGTTGCCTATTCCAGCGTAACTGGCATTCTTCCGTACGTTTTGACGAGGGACAGGGAGAACAGGAGCTTCTGGTTGAGGTTACTTACTGCGGAACAGATCGTGAAGCGTGCGCACGTCTATTTATTGATCCGCAAACATTGATCATTAAAGATGCATACTGGGAAAAATATCGGACGCCGGGAGAATCAGGCTATCAGGTGCTAAGAATCCCTCAACTGTCGGGAATGGAGGCTTATTTCAAGGCCGGGCCCGTTTTGCGCGAAGCCCTTGCTCCGCTGCAGGATTCCTATGCTCACAGTCTTTTTGCCGAAGCTGTGCGCGGAGTCATTCAGGCTGAGACTTATCTCTTTAAAGAGCGGGGGTTTGCTTCAACTGAAGCCTACCAGAATTACTGGGACAAAAATTATGTCAACACCTGTCGCTATTACAGCAACCTTGACCGTGTCACACAGGCCTGGTACGATTATATCGGTTACAGCGAGCGCCGGGGGAGCCTCTTTAACCGTATAAAAACACAGCACTTATATCTTAACGGGGACTCCTACCTGCTTACCGGAAATATGACCGATTCTTTTCACGGTGTTTCTGTAGAGCTTGAACTGGAAAAGGACAAGTATAAGGTTAAAAGTGCCCGGGGGGAACTTGTGAGGGCCCCCGACCCTGTTTGTGCAGAAGCGGCTGACCTGATCGCGGTGCTGGCGGGGAAAGAATTGGCCGGTTTGACAAAGAAAGATATTGCCCAATGGTTGGGGGGTGAAAACGGCTGCATTCACCTCGTCGACCTGGTGTTTGATGGACTGGAAACCCTTAAGCTGGCTCAGGCCTGACGCGCTTTTTTATTAATCAATAATACTTCCATATTATTGTGATACTATGCTTTTTCCAAACAAAATTTTAATTTGGTCGCAAGCGAATTCCCAGGGTCAACCGTTATAGTATATCCGCTTGCAGCCTTTCCGGTTGCCGTTTGCACTTCAGGAAGATATAATAAATATATAATTATGACTGGCCCAGAGGAGTTATAGCATGACGGCTAATGAGGGGAAAAGACGGGTGGTTATCGAGATACTGGGTGAGGAGTATATTATCCGTAGCTCCAGCTCCAGCGAGCATGTGCAGGAAGTGGGAAAGTATGTCGACCGCCTGATGAATGAACTCCGGGAAAAGTACCCGGCCATGAGCATACAAAAAATAGCCATACTGGCTTCATTAAACCTGGCCAGCGATTTATTGTTGCTGCGCAAGCAGGGTAAAGGGAAACGCAGGAAAAGGTGAGCAGAAAGAATGAACTGGCTCGATTATGTCTTGATTTTTATCATAATCTTGAATTTTTATAACGGATGCAAGTACGGCCTCTTGCGACAGGTTGCCGGACTGCTGGGCTTATTTATAGCCCTTTATGCTGCCCTTTACTGGTCCGGTGATCTGAAAATGTACCTGCAGGAATATATCAAATTGCAAGAAGTTGTTACCGTCCTGTCGTCGAACGGGGAGGCTTCCTTATGGTTGACAGAGGTTATATTCAATATCGCCGCTTTCCTGATCATTTTTATAGTGCTTTCCCTGATTTTTGGGCTTATTGCCAGGAAACTGAGCTTATTCAATAAAATTCCTCTTGTCGGGCCGTTAAACGCCTTGCTGGGCGGTATTCTCGGTGCATTCAAAGGTATCCTGCTGGTGTTTTTAATAGCAGCGCTTATTTCCCTGGTGGAAACCGGTTTCTGGATGAAGGCCATAGAGGCATCTGCGATAATATCCCTTTCCCGTCATTACATGCCCCTGTTGTTTGGCCTGATTTTTGATTTTGTGGTGGGCAGACTGGGAAAACTAGTTTAATGTTAAGACATGGAGAAAATGACTTACCAAATCCTTAATGAACGCTTTTTCCTGTGCGATACAGTAGAGGTAGCCCGAAAACTGCTGGGGGCAGTGCTGGTTCACTTTTCTCCGGAGGGGCTAACCTCGGGAATAATCGTGGAAACAGAGGCCTACCTCAGCCGGGATGATCCGGCCTGTCATGCCGCCAGGGGAAAAACCAAACGAAACGCCGTAATGTTCGGCCCTCCCGCGAGGGCCTATGTTTATTTTATCTATGGCAACCACTACTGCTTTAATGTTGTTACGGGCAGGGAAGGGGCCGGGGAAGCCGTTCTTATTCGCGCCCTGGAACCGCTGGAAGGGCTGGACCTGATGCAAAAAAGGCGCGGGGAAAGGCAGAAAAAAAACAACCTGACCAGCGGCCCGGGAAAGCTCTGTCAGGCGATGGGGATCAGCATCAGGCATAACGGGAGTTCTCTACTGGAGTACCCTCTTTTTCTTGCCGCCGGGACGGCGCCGGAAGATTCCCTGATCGGTGTTTCCGGTCGAATCGGTATCAACCAGGGACAGGATAAACAATTGCGGTTTTTTATCAGAAAAAACCCTTTTGTATCACGGTAAGGTGGCCTAAAATGAAAAAGACCATGCGTATTCTGGAGTTTGAAAAAATAAGGGAGCAACTGCAGAAATTTACCCTAACGGTTCCCGGCGCGCAAAAGGTGGCGGCAATGCACCCTCTTACGTCTATTGGGGAAATCACGGTGCGACAGCAGGAGACCTCTGAAGCGGCAGGGATTATCTTGCAAAAAAACATCAACTTTAGGGGCAGCAGCGATTTAATGCCGCTATTTACGCGGGCCGAACGGGGCGGGTTGCTGGGCCCTTCAGAACTTAAAGAGATAGAAAATTTTTTAAGAGCGCTGGAGTCTTTAAAAAACTATTTTTTAAAAGAGAGCGAAATGGAGGAAAGGTTCCCCCGTATTTTTAAACTTGTGCAGGGGATGCAAATATTTCCTCATTTAACTTTGGAGCTGGAGAAGTGCTTAACCCAGGGGGGAGAAATCAAAGACAGCGCCTCCGGCCTGCTTTTTTCCCTGCGTTCGGAGGAGAGAAGCCTCCAGGGAAAAATCCGACAAACCCTGGAATCGTACCTGCGAACACCGCATTACCAGAAGTATTTACAGGAAAATATTATTACCATGAGGCATGAACGCTATGTCCTTCCCGTAAAGCAGGAGTTCCGCCGCCAGATTCCCGGCGTGGTACATGACCAGTCCGCCAGTGGAGTCACTCTTTTTATTGAGCCTCTTCCGGTTTTGGAGCTTAACAACCGCCTCAGGGGAATTAAGGGACGCATTGAGGAGGAAATAGAAAAGATCCTAAGGAGACTTACCACGCTGATCAGTAATCATTATCCCGGCATCATATCCAGCTACGAGGCTTATGGTGAGCTCGATTACATCTTGGCCAGGGGACGCTTAAGCGTACTGCATAAAGCAAGAGAACCATCGCTGAACAACAGGGGAATTATCGTTATTTCTAAAGGGCGCCATCCCCTGCTGCCGCCGGAGGAAGTCGTGCCCGTCGATGTTCATCTCGGAAGGGATTTTAATACTTTGGTTATTACAGGGCCGAACACGGGCGGTAAAACGGTTACCCTTAAAACAATCGGGCTTTTTATCCTTATGGCCCAGTGCGGCCTGCATATTCCGGCAGCAGAGGGGACCGAGCTAGGCGTTTTTGAGAGTGTCTGGGCAGATATCGGGGATGAACAAAATATTGAGCAGTCTCTTAGTACATTTTCGGGGCACATGCTGAACATTATTGAAATACTGTCCAAAGCAGCTTCTTCCTCGCTGGTGCTGCTGGATGAACTGGGCGCGGGGACCGATCCCTCAGAAGGTTCAGCCCTGGCCATGGCGATCCTGGAGGAGCTTCACTCCCGTGGGGTAAGAACGGTGGCCACAACACATATAAATGATCTGAAGGTGTTTGCTCACCTTAAAGAAGGGATGGAAAACGCCTCCATGGAGTTTGATCCCCTGACGCTGAGGCCTACCTTTAAACTGCTCATCGGTGTTCCAGGACAAAGCAACGCCCTCAATGTGGCTGAAAGGCTGGGCATGCCCCGGGAATTGACG
>DLUO01000055.1:2164-4003 GCA_003444595.1 Bacillota bacterium | reverse complement strand
ATTTAATTAAAAAACTGGCGCCGACAATTTCCGTACCTTTTGTGGTAGATGCCGGGGGGCTGAGCGCCCTGTCTCTGGAGCCCGCCTTTCTTAAAGAGGTGGATACACCCTTTATTTTAACACCTCATCCCGGGGAGATGGCCCGCCTTGTTGGGAGCGATACCGCAAGCGTCCAGAAAGACAGGTGGGGACTTGCTTCCAGGCAGGCGATGGAATGGCAGGCAGTCCTGGTCCTTAAAGGAGCGCATACAGTTGTTGCCTTACCTGACGGCGAGCTTTATATCAATCCTACCGGAAATCCCGTTCTCTCTACTGCCGGAACAGGCGATCTCCTTACCGGGCTGATCTCCGCTTTGGCCGCCCAGGGTTTAGAGGCGGAAAAGGCCGCGATTTGCGGCACCTACCTGCACGGGTTGGCTGCAGATATGCTTGCCGCCCGTTTGGGCCGTAGGGGCTGTAAGGCGGGCGATATCCTGGACTTTTTCCCTGCCGCGCTTAACGAAACCGCCGAATCTCCCCTCGCTGAACCGGGAGAACACTATGCTGTAAAACCTTTTTCATAAAAACCCACCATGTTTCATAAAATACCCCCATACCGGGTTCTACCCCATTTTCATATCCTATGCCGTCTCAGCTCCCTCCTGGGAGCGTTTTTTTATTTTTGGCAGATATTGAAAGCGGTTATAAAAACAAAGGCGAAGGTATAAATTAAAATGAATATGTTTTTTTAATCTTGGAGATGGTAGTGATGAAAAGGGCTCTTTCCCGGTTAATCCCCTGGCTTTTGGGGTTGCTTGCACTGTGCAGTATTTTCTATTTTTTTTCTACAAGGGAGCTAAGCGTCGAAATAATAATAAAAAAGACTCTGCAAAAAGAAAAGAAAATAACAAGCTACTATACATTTTTGGAAACAAATATTAACTTGGGCGGTGCGACGCAAAGTTATTATGTAGAAGTATGGTTTAATTCACCGCATTTTCATCGCGTAGAGATATCTTCCTCTTTCCCGGAGGATGGACATGAACCTGAACAAGTTTTTGTTTCTGATGGGGAAAAAACCTGGATTTATAGCCCTGAAATTGAGGATTTTTATGTTTTAAGTCCTCTTACTCAAGGTTTAAACCCGCCGCCTTTTTTACTGGCAAATTTTTTAAGCAGCTTCTCCGAAGCGCAGGATGCAGAAATTATCGGTACGGAGCAGAGAAATGGGGCTCCTTGCTACCTGTTGCGGATAATTCCCAGCTCCCCGGGTCGAAGGAATGCCTGGGAAAAGGTATGGTTGGCGAAAAGGTCGCTGCTGCCCGTAAAGATAGAGATTTATGACTCCTGTGACCAGTTGCAGCAAACTATCGTTTTCCACAAAACTGTCATAAATCCTGAAATTAATCCGGATATCTTTAAAATATAAGGGAAAGGCGCGATTTGTTATTGGATGAAACAATTAATACAGTGATGTATAAGGATATCTCCCAGGAAAAAGCGTTATGGCTTGCAATAAAGGAAGTTGTGGGTTTGAAGTTGCAGGAAGTAGAGGAGCTTCTCCAAAATTCCACGTTTTCCGACGCTGTTGTCATGCAGGATGTGATGGACCATATCTTCAGCAGCAAAGGTAAGCGCCTGCGCCCGATACTGCTGCTGCTAAGCGGAAGTTTCAAGCCTGTTGATCCTGTTCATGAAAAAAACCTCGTAACTGCTGCGGCAGCGATAGAGTTAATCCACATGGCTTCCTTGATTCATGATGATATTATTGATGAATCCCGGGAACGCAGAGGAAAACCCTCGGTAAATGCCCTGTGGGGCAATCGTACCGCAGTCTTGGCCGGGGATTTTTTATTTGCC
>DLUO01000055.1:928-1911 GCA_003444595.1 Bacillota bacterium | reverse complement strand
GTAACCAGGGCGATCAGCACAATGTGTGAGGGTGAAATCGAGCAGACGCGTTTTGCTTTTGATCTTTCTCTTAATGAACAGCAGTATCTGCAAAATATTTACCGTAAGACAGCTGCTTTAATGGAGGCCTGTTGTGCTGCCGGGGCATGCCTTGGCGGGCTGGAGGGTGAAGCTGTGCTGCAGCTTGAGGCTTTTGGGAGAAACCTTGGACTGGCTTTTCAAATAACCGACGATATACTGGATATTACCGGGGAGCCGCTGATTACCGGAAAACCTGTGGGAAATGATCTGCGGGAAGGGATTATTACTTTGCCTCTTATTTACTTACTGGAAGACCCGGTATATGCTCCTTTTTTACGGGAAATTATTGAGAAAAGGGATTTTTCACCGTTAACGATGGAGTTCCTCCGCCGGCCTTCCTGTATAAATGAACCTGTAAAGCGTGCTCTGGACAAAGCCCGGTTGTATATTAAAACAGCCCGGGAGTGCCTGGCGGGCTTTACGGAAACCAGGGAGGGAGCTATTCTGGAGTCCCTGGCCGAGTATGTTCTGCAGCGAAGATTATAACGACTCCTTTTCTTGTATTGAAGGCCCGCCAGGTCATCTCATATTATGCCGGTTTTGCGTAACAACTGGCAGGCTCTGTAAAGATAAAAAATATCTTTTTCACCTGCTAACGCAAGGATTTTTTGAGCAGTAACCTCCAAATTTTGCCTGACTATTTTCGGATCGGAGAGATAAAGAGCGAGGAGTCCCTTTACAACCAGACGGTGAAAGGTTGGATTGTCCAGTTCACCGGCTCTTTGCAGGGCATTCTCAATAAAAAATTTTAGTCGCTGGAAGCATTGTTCCGGGCTGGAATAAAAGAAAATAAAATTTAAATCTCCTTCTCTCCGGTCTTCTTCCTGATCAATATAGTAATCCAGGAGAATATGCAGGCCACAAATCCAGGGGAAATAGCATTTAAATATTTTTTCTATCTC
>DLUO01000055.1:0-638 GCA_003444595.1 Bacillota bacterium | reverse complement strand
TTATCAAAAACGGGAAGGGTAGCTATGTTTTTTTGGCATTGCATGACCAGTGCCTGTAAATAACCTTTGTCCTGATTGTAAGGATAATAACGGTAGAATTCGTGTTTTTGCGGGCTGACAGTTTCCAGCGCAACCAGCATGGAGGTGTGGAGATGCCGGAAGCTTTTCTCCATAAAGAGGTCTTTTTCTTTTAAAGAAGGGCTATTCTCCCATGTGACACGATCACATAAATTGTCAAGGTAATCGCTGATAGTCTGAAAAGAGACAATCAGTGACAATAGATGGGAGCAGGCGGCAGGATTGAAGAGCGCAAAAAATGCTCCTCCCTGGCAGTGGAATCTTTTATCTTGTATGCTGGAGAGAGCTTGCTGTTGCAGGGGAGAGGAGGAGCAATCTCTTAAGAATTTTTTCCAGCCCTGCAACTCCTTTTCCACTTGCGGCAGGATATAGAAGAGGTAGCGAGCTAGCAAACTCCATTGTTCAAATTTAATCAGTTTCATTATTACCCCCGGTTAGCGCCACCTCATCAATCATTATTTTTTCCATAGTTGCCTTTTTTATACCGGATAGAAAACCGGGATCCCTCAGAGTTGCCATTATCTTTTAGAATGGAGGGCCTTTATAAAGCAAAAAAATAA
>DLUO01000082.1 GCA_003444595.1 Bacillota bacterium | reverse complement strand
CCGTCAATGCTGCAAAAAAGTAATTCATAATAATTATAAACTGGATGGGGCGTTCAAGGGGGAAATGTAAATAATAATTTAAATTAACAGGGAGTGTTATCTAGTTGAGCAGTGAGGAAAAAATTAAAGATTTTATAAGAAAAAATTATGCTGAAGTGGCGCAGAAAGGCAATAAAGGAGGCTGCTGCAGCGGTGGCTGCTGTTCCGGTGCTCCTGTTAGTATTATTCAATTATCCAAAGAGACTGGTTATACCGATGAGGATATTTTAAGCGTACCGCTTGAAGCCAACATGGGATTGGGATGCGGGAATCCCACAGCTTTGGCATCCCTGAAGGAGGGAGAAAGGGTCCTTGACCTGGGAAGCGGAGGAGGCCTTGATTGTTTTCTTGCCAGTAAGCAGGTGGGAGAAACCGGGTATGTAATAGGGGTTGATATGACACCTGAGATGGTTAGACTGGCAAGGAAAAACGCTCAAGAGAGTGGGGTTACCAATGTAGAATTCAGATTGGGGGAGATTGAACATCTTCCTGTTGCGGATAGTTCAATAGATGTAATCATCTCAAATTGCGTAATCAACCTCTCCCCGGGGAAAAAACAGGTGTTTAAGGAAGCTTTCAGAGTGCTTAAGCCCGGCGGTAGGTTATCAATAACGGATGTTGTTGCAATTAAGCAAATACCTCAAAACATTAAACAGGATCTGGGATTGATTGCGGGCTGTATCGGTGGAGCCGAATATATTGAAGAGATAAGAAAAATGTTGCAGGATGCGGGTTTCAGGAATATCCGGTTGGAACCAAGAGCTAACAGCAGGGAGATTGTAAAGTCATGGGCACCGGGTAAAAACATTGAAGATCTGGTTGCTTCTTATAATATTGAGGCCATTAAGTAAGCGCATAATAATAGTGTTAAACCATACATGGCTCCCCCAGCACGAAGGGGAGCAATTTCGTTAGGATGGGAGGAGGGGATTATTTGGATAACAGTATAACGGAAAACGAGAACAGACCGCCCGATAACATCGGCGCCTCCCTGCGAAAAATCCTGTTTACTTTTATGAAGATCGGCGCCTTCACCTTTGGAGGCGGTTATGCCATCCTGCCCATACTCCAGCGGGAAATAGTCTACCGTCTGAAATGGGTAGATGGGGGAGCCTTTATGGACATTCTGATAATAACGCAAAGCCTTCCCGGCCCCCTGGCTTTAAACTGCTCTATACTAGTTGGCCGGCGACTGCGAGGTACCGTGGGGGGGCTTATCGCTGCCCTGGGGATTGTTCTACCGTCCTTTCTAATCATCCTCCTTCTGGCGGCTTTTTTACTGCCGGTGGTATGGAATAACGAGTTCGTGCAGGCGATTTTTTACGGCCTGCGTCCCGCGGTTGTGGCCCTGGTGGCGGCGGCAGCCTGTAATTTGGGGAGAGAATTCGTAAAGGACCGTTTCAGCTTGGGTATACTTGTTTTACTGCTGGCCGTTTCTTTGGCGTTCCACCTGCATCCAGTGCTTATTCTGGCCCTTGGAGCTCTCTTGGGATTATTTCTCTTCCGCAAAAGTGATCCGCAAAAGTAAACAGTAGCGAAGGAGCCTTAAGCATGAGCTTTTTATTGCTGTTAAACCTATTCTGGTCTTTCTTTAAAGTGGGGCTTTTTAGTTTCGGCGGGGGATACGCCATGATCTCGCTAATGGAGTCGGAAATCATTGCCCACCATGGCTGGCTTACGCCATCGGAGTTCATTGATATCATTGCCATAGCAGAGACTACCCCCGGGCCAATTGCCATAAATTCAGCCACCTACGTTGGCTTCCGTATAGCCGGGATCGTGGGTTCCACCGTGGCCACCATTGGAGTTGTATCCCCTTCCCTGATTATACTCCTGGCACTAGGCACCTTCTTGATGAATACAATAAAAGAACCCCGTATGGGGAGTATCATACGGGGTTTGCGCCCGGCGGTTATCGTCCTCATCTTGTTGGCCGCGGTTTCTCTAGGCAAAACCGGCCTGGTGGACTGGGCCACTTTTGCCATTGCCACAACCCTGTTTATCTTCAGCACCTTATTTAAGGTCAATCCTTTTTATCTCATCGCTGCCGGGGCAGTGCTGGGACTCATTTTTTACCCTTACTAAATCCCGTTTAACATAATAAAAGCTCTTTAGCCTAGTAACATTGGATTGTTCCAGGCGCTTCTTTCACAACTTCCCCGATAATGCTGGCTGCAGGGGTATTTCTTTCCGTAAGCTTCTGCACCAGGGAAGGAGCTTTGTCTTTGGGAACGGATATAAGCAAGCCTCCCGATGTTTGCGGGTCGGACATAATATCTAAAAGAATGGGATCAACGGACGAATCAACCTCAAGATGTTTAGAGCAAAACCTTTGATTAGTATAACTTCCCCCGGGAACCAGCCCCATGGAAGCAAAGGTTTTAGCTTCGTGAATAACCGGCACTTTTCTGGTATCGATTTTTATTCCTACATTACTAGCTTTAGCCATTTCAAGGCCGTGTCCTAACAGTCCAAAACCGGTAATGTCTGTACAGGCATTTGCACCAACTTCTGCTACTGCTTCAGCGGCATCCTTATTGAGAGTGGCCATCAGTTCAGTGATCTGTTTGGTAGTGTCTTTATCCAGTTCACCCGCCTTGAGAGCAGTGGCCAGTATTCCTGTTCCCAGTGGTTTTGTAAGAATAAGGAGATCACCTGGCCTTGCGTTGGCATTGGTCAGAAATTTTTTGGGATGGACAATTCCTGTTACTGAAAGTCCATATTTTATCTCGGGATCCTCAACGCTGTGTCCTCCAATCATAGCTGCGTTTGCCTTTTTAATTATCCCCAGGCCACCCTGCAGGATTGCACGTAAAACTGATTTATCCATATCCTTGATCGGAAAACAGACGATATTCATTGCTGTTAATGGCCTGCCGCCCATGGCATAAACATCGCTTAAAGCGTTTGCAGCGGCAATTCTGCCGAAATCAAAGGGATCGTTTACGATAGGAGTGAAAAAGTCCAGGGTCTGGATAAGAGCAATATCATCGGTTAACTTGTAGATACCGGCGTCATCAGACACGTCGATCCCAACAAGGATGTTCGGATCTTTCTCCAAGATTAAATCCTGCAAAACCTCTGTTAAGTCCCCCGGACCTATCTTGGCAGCTCAGCCTGCAGCCCGGGCATTCTTTGTTAACATAGGTTGGCCTTCCATAAGTCTCTACGTCCTTTCTTCATTGCTAAAGATTTCATCGCTTTAGCCTTCCTTTTTTATGGTAATGCTGTAGCCGTCTTCTTCCGATTGAATATCGGCGACTTCCCAACCCTGAGCCTTGGCGGCGCGGCTTACATTCTCCTTAGCCGTATCCGTATCCACTAAAATCACGATATCGCCATCTTTAACTTTTTTCATTGCATTTAAGGTCAAGATAACCGGTTGGGGGCACGACAATCCCCTGGCATCGACAGTGTTAGTGTTACTCATCTAAATCCCTCCTATACTCTTTCACGCATGGTAAATCCGATTAGCAGGCAGACTACCATCCCAACAACAAATGCCGCCATCCCTGCCGGGGTAGCTCCTGCAGCAGAGCTGGCCAGTCCGAAATTGTGGGCAAAGGCTGCGCCCGCGATCATCCCAATCACAAATATTGCAGCATCACCGTCACCTTCGCCGGACAGGAAGAGTTGGCGTCCGGGACAGCCACCGGCCAGGGCGAATGCCAGGCCGGCAAGGGTCATACCGGCAAAGTTCCAGAAATGCATGCTATGGGCTACTGGTTGTCCGATAAAACCTGGATTAAATTGATTGACTACCAGGTTCGTCACAAAAGCGGCAATAGCCAGGGCGACGATTCCTGAAAATAGATGCGTCTGTTTGAATAAAATGAGGTCACGAATGGCACCCATGGTGCAAAATCGGCTCCTTTGTGCCAGGAAACCTATGACAAGACCGATAATCAGGGATACGATGAGGGGCGCATGCATGGAGCCCGGGCCTTCTACGCTGTAAAAAAGAATACCGCTTTGGGGTTCGCCCGGGATCTGGGGATTAAGGAGCATTAAGATTAAAAAAAATGCCATAATGATCGGGAAAATCCAACCCGCGGACGTATAGGTCTTGTGGCTGGCTCCCAAATTGTAGCCACTACTGAGAAATCTTGTCCCGATCCAGATACCTGCAGCAAGGCCGAGCAGGCCCAGGATGGCATTCAAGTCACCGCCGGCGAGACGAAGCAGTGCACGCCACGGACAGCCAAGGAATATAAGAGCTCCAATCATGGCGAAAACACCCAGAATAAATCTAACAATAGGTGCAGAACCCAGCCGGGGCCTGAATTCCTTAAAGAGGTATGCCGCAGCAAAAGAACCCAGAACAAAGCCAATAATTTCCGGGCGCAGATACTGTACCACAGGGGCTCTGTGCAAGCCAAGCGCGCCTGTAATATCACGTACAAAGCAGGCCACGCAGATACCCATATTTGCGGGGTTACCCCATAGCTGCAGCAATGGAGCTAAAATACCGATTGCAATACCAACGATGATAATTCCCCACTTAGTTGATAATACGTTTTTCATAGATTAACTACCACCACCTATATATAATATTGAAAGCATAAAATCAATTACAGTTATAGTATAGGATTTCTTGTTCTATAAAGGAAATAGGCATTTCCTATGAAAATACATGCTTTTATAGATATTTTCAATAATACAACAGTGGATGCCTTTGTAATTTGTTTTGAGCATGACGTTACCATTCCCATACTATGTTTTAACGAGAAACAAAAGAAACAACCGCCCATATGAACACCGTCAAGTGAGCGGTTACAATAGATTAAGTTGTTGGACTCGAATTCAAAAGCCTAAATGACCCCGGCTGGTAGCCGGGGCTTTTCCCTTATTTTAATATAACTTGTTAAAAAATCAAACCCAATAAAAATTGAGAAAACCGACGTTTATGATTATCAAGCGTATCCAGATAGTAAAAAAGGCTAAAAAACCATGTTCGAGGAATATCAAAATAGGATTTACAAGAATGGAATCCCTAAAGGCAAAGATTTTTGATCATTTTAAAAATAGCCGATATCTATATTGAGCCCACTGTGACATTATCACAGGTTAAACACAATAGCAAATATTATAGAAATGTATATAAAAAATGTGTAGAATAAGATCGTATTGTTGTATACATTTGGCTACGGGGGA
>DLUO01000182.1 GCA_003444595.1 Bacillota bacterium | reverse complement strand
CGTTGCGGTCGTCCATTTCTACCCGGACCTTCTCGCTACGTAACTGATCTTTTATTTCCAGGGCATAAGTACGCTGACGGTCGGTTATGGGGATAACAACGGCCTGTACCGGAGCCAACCACAGGGGAAAAGCCCCACCGTAATGCTCGATCAACAAGGCTAAAAAGCGTTCCATTGAGCCATAAACCACCCTGTGGATCATGGCGGGGCGGTGCTTTTGCCCGTCCGGCCCGATATAGCTCAAGTCAAACTTCTCCGGCATCTGGAAATCAAGCTGGATTGTCCCGCACTGCCAGGTGCGGCCCAGAGAGTCCTGCAGGTGAAAATCTATTTTAGGACCGTAAAAAGCACCGTCACCTTCATTAATTTTATAAGGCATACCTCTTTTATCCAAAACAGATTGCAACGCGGAGGTGGCTTTTTCCCACATCTCATCCGAACCCATCGATTTTTCCGGCCTGGTGCTCAGCTCTACGTGATAGTTGAAACCAAAAACTCTGTAGAAGCGGTCAACAAGCTCTATTACCCCGGCTACCTCATCCTCAATCTGCTCCGGTAGCATGAAGATATGGGCGTCATCCTGGGTAAAGCAACGCACCCGCATCAGCCCGTGAAGGGTACCCGATTTTTCATGCCGGTGTACCAAGCCCATTTCCGCCATTCGTAACGGAAAATCACGGTAGCTATGCATACCTGTTCTATAGATGAGCATCGAACCAGGGCAGTTCATGGGTTTAACAGCATAATCCTGCCCATCTATTTTGGTAAAATACATATCTTCCCGGTAGTGCTCCCAGTGTCCGGATTGTTCCCAGAGAAACCTATTCAATATTATGGGCGTTTCCACTTCCTGGTAACCCGCTTTTTGGTGCTCCTCGCGCCAGAATTTTTCCAGCTCGCGCCGCACAATTATTCCCCGGGGATGATAAAAAGGAAAGCCGGGAGCCTCCTCGTGAAAGCTGAAAAGATCCAGCTCTCTTCCAAGTTTACGATGGTCCCTTTTGCGCGCCTCCTCCAGTAAATGCAGGTATTCTTCCAACAATTCTTTTCTGGGAAAAGCTGTGCCATAGATGCGCTGCAGCATGGGGTTGCGCTCGTTACCACGCCAGTAAGCACCCGCCAGGTTAAGCAATTTAAAGGAACCCAGTTTCCCTGTGGAAGGAAGATGAGGTCCGGCACATAAATCGATAAATTCACCCTGCCTGTAGCAACTAATTGTGTCTCCCTCCGGCAGGTCGGAAATCAACTCTACTTTAAAAGGCTCCCCCAACTCCTGAAAGGTTTTCAAGGCCTCTTCGCGGCTGACCTCAAGACGCTGCAACGGAAGGTCTTCTTTAATAATTTGTTTGACCTGCTCCTCAATTTTCTCCAAATCTTCGGGGCTTATGGGGGTTGCAAAATCAAAATCATAATAAAAACCGTTGCTGATGGGAGGACCTATTCCCAGACGCACATTTCCGTAAAGTCTTTTTACTGCCTGCGCCAGGACATGACTGGCCGTATGGCGATAGACTTCTGCACCTTCCGGATCATCAAAAGTCAGAATATCTACAGAAGCATCCTCCTGCAACGGAGTGTTCAGATCGACAATCTTACCGTTTAAACGAGCAGCCAGGGCTTCTTTTTTCAATTTTGGCGAAAGCTCCCCCAGCATTTCCAAAATCGTTGTTCCGACAGTTATTTCTCTGGAACCCCAATCTTTAAGCTGAATAACTACTTTTTTCGCCGGAAGTTCATTACTTTCTGCCATTTATAGACCCCCTCCACCTTAAAATAGACTTTTGGCAATATCGTTGTCTTTGACCATCACCACCTTAAATCATAATTGATTAGCTCCCGGCGTGTCAAGGCCGGAGACAAAAGGAAATAAAAAAACCCTGTATTTTTACAGGGAAATGTTTCAATGTGGTGGGTCCTGTGCGGATCGAACGCACGGCCTCTTCCGCGTCAAGGAAGCGCTCTCCCACTGAGCTAAGGACCCTAGCTTTTTCATTACTTCGTGCTATGCTTTATTTTAACAAAAACATTTACAAAATGCAAGAGGACCTGCAACCTTTTTTACAGTTCCAGTTTTATTAAAAAGAAAGCGTTGTAACCGAGTTTATAAACAGTGCTTTGCTGGCGGCGGAGCTCCGAGTCAGGGCAGAGTAATTAAGACTCTTTAATGGTAGGGCGGAACATATCCAGAGCTCCGAGCAGTATATGGGCGAGGCCGAAGCCGGTAACTCCTGCTCCGATCCTTTCATCATGTTCGGATAATGTGTACCCCAGCAGGGTCACCAGGGCCCCCAATCCAATAACAGACCAACTGGTCATAGCGGGACTTTTTCTGTTCATAAAACGATCCATGAGAAACATTATCTGTGGCACCTCCTCAGGTATATAATTCCCTTAATGAAGAATTTATACCCTGTAAAATTACGGCAGTGTATCTTTTATAAAAATAAAGCAGGAATTAAAATACGAGGGAAAAAAGAAAAAAGGGAAATAAATATGTCTGCGGATCTTTTTAACCTCGCTGAAAAAGAGGGTATTCTAGTAGATTTTTACTATCTTCCTTGTGATATATTAGGCGCTTATTACCATGCCAAAAACAAACCGCCGGTCATATTATTACATAAAAACATTAAACATCATCGTCGTCTTTTACGTTGCATTTTTGCTGAAGAATTGGGGCATCATTTTAAAAGCGTCTACGGTAATAATTATTTGTTTTTTGCTCGTGCCGGAAAATATTTAGCTGCTAAGTACGAAAAGCTCGCTATCTTCTGGGCCGTGGAATACCTTATGCCGCTGGACAGGCTGGCCGAGGCCGTTAATTCCGGTCTTTTTTTAACCCATGAAATAGCGGAATTTTTTGACGTAACAGAACTCTTCGCCGGAACAGGTATTAAACTTTACTTTGAAAAAAGGAGGGATTATATGGTAAAATTGTTAAAGAAGTTGCCGGAGGAACTACAAATTTAGGAGGTTTTAAAATGGCAACATTAGTGGCCTTCATCGGTCTGTTTAGTTTTGTGGCAATGATAGTGGGTCTCATAGCCGTGGTAAAAGGGAACATTCTCACCCTGGGCATTAGAAACCGCAAGGCTGGCCTTGTCGTAGTCATAGTGAGCTTCGTTTTGTTTGCATTCATGCTGACTATCGACGTCAGCGAACCGCCTGACACCAGGGCGGACGGAAAGCCTCAGGGAACGGTCCAGGAGCAGCCTCAGCCAGAACCTGAGCTGCAGAGGCCAGATCCGGTAGCATCCCTGGAGCAGGATTATATCGACTTTGTATCGAACTCTTCCACAGAGATAAGCAAAGCGCTTCAGGAGGTAGGCAGGTTGTGCCAGTCCATGTCCTTCACGGAAGATTGGATTTTGGAAACAGCCGTAAACGTCGGGATAATACAGCACTATTGCAACCAGGTTCTTGAGAAGCAGCCGCCAGAAAAATTTAAAGAAGCGCATGACATTTACGTAAAAGCCTGCAGTTTTTATATCTTAGCCATGGACTCACTCACAAAAGGCATAGACAACTTTGACGCAGCGGAAATAGATAAAGCTGCAGCCTACCTGGACAGGGGCACGGAGCATATCGACGTTGCGACAGCCGAGTTCCTGAAACTTACGAAAAATTAAGGGGGTTTCTTCATGCCCTCCGGCCGCATAGTCGAAATCGTCAAAGGCAAAAAATATCAGGTCATAATCGAAGCGGGCAGAAATCCGAAAACCGGCAGGCGCTCCAGCATTAAGCGCACTATCTATGGCCGTAAAACCGAAGCGGAGAAACTCTGCTCCGATATAATCTACGAACTTGAGCATGGCACCTACATAAAACCGGACAAAACTACCCTGGCGGAATACCTGCGACGCTGGTTGAAAACCTATGCTATAAACAAAGCACCATCCACCTACGCTGGCTATAAGCGCATTGTCGAATCGCATATTATCCCCCAGCTCGGGAGAATTGAACTTTCTAAACTCCAGCCCATGCATATCCAGGAATACTACACAAACCGGCTACGGGAAGGCCGCAGGGACAAAAAGGGCGGGCTCTCAGCTGCAACAGTGCAGCGGCACCACGCCCTGCTCCGCGAGGCCCTGCAGCACGCCGTGAAGTGGAACCTTCTTTATCGCAATCCGGCAGATTTTACGGAGCCACCCACGCCGGAGCAGCCGGAAATATTCCCGCTTGAACCGGAGCAGCTGGACGCTTTGCTCGAAAAAGCAAAAGGGTTGCGGGATGAATATCTCTATATCGTGGCGGCTTATACCGGCATGAGAGAAGGAGAGCTCCTATCTCTCACCTGGAACAACGTGGACCTGGGAAAAGAACCTGTTTGCCGTGTTCGCCAAACAGTTGGATATATCAACGGCCAGGGCTTTGTATTCCGGCCTACAGCAAAACACAAAAAAGCCAGGCGCGAAATTCCCTTGATGGAGATCACCGTCACGGCATTAAAACAGCAGAAAAAAATGCTGGCAGAGGAAAAGCTCAGAAACGCCAAAAAATACAACAAGAAAAGCAACCTGGTTTTCCCGGACGAATACGGTAACCCTCTGGACCCGTCGGCCATGACCAGGCGCTTTAAGGCCCTGGCCCGGGAAGCCGGATTTCCCCAAGTCCGCTTTCATGATCTAAGGCACACCCATGCCACTATGCTTCTGAAAGCAGGTATACACCCGAAAATAGTTCAGGAGCGCCTGGGTCACCAGACTATCGGCATCACTATGGACACTTACACGCATGTCATCAAAGGGCTGCAAAAAGAGGCCGTGGAGAAAATGGATGAATGGCTTAAAAATAAAAAAGGGCACCAAATGGGCACCAAAGAACAAAATGACCGCTCTTGAAGCGGTCATTAAAATTGCTGTAAAGCTCGATTTAATGGTGCCGGAGACCGGACTTGAACCGGTACGACCTTATAAAAGATCGAGGGATTTTAAGTCCCTTGCGTCTGCCTGTTCCGCCACTCCGGCAGAAAAAAAATGGAGGCGACACCCGGATTCGAACCGGGGATAAAGGATTTGCAGTCCTCTGCCTTACCACTTGGCTATGTCGCCTTAATAGAATGGAGCGGAAGACGGGATTCGAACCCGCGACCCTCGCCTTGGCAAGGCGATGCTCTACCACTGAGCCACTTCCGCATGTTATGGTGCCGAGACCCAGAATCGAACTGGGGACACGAGGATTTTCAGTCCTCTGCTCTACCGACTGAGCTATCTCGGCATATTATGGCGGAGCTGACGGGAGTCGAACCCGCGATCTCCGGCGTGACAGGCCGGCATGTTAGACCACTACACTACAGCTCCTCTTGCGAATTTAAGTATACACAATTATTGATTAAAAGTCAACTCCACTGGCGGAAAAAATGTGTTCATGCACTAACAATAAAGTAACTAACTCCAGCAAATAAATATATAACTGACAAAAAAATTAAGGCGGCATGGTCGAGATTAAATAAAATAGCGCAGAAAAGAGGCTAAAACTTTTTTTCCTTCTCTGATGTTGCATAATAAATAAGGCTTTGTAACTCAATACTTAAATTAGCATTTCGTACATAAACGCCTTCCGGAACATGTAATTTGGTAGGGGCAAAATTAAAGATTACATTAATACCGCTTTGAATTATCTGCTCAACAGCTATCTGGGCCTGCTCTGAAGGAACAGTTAAAATTGCGACCTTTACTTTATACTCCTCCGCTATTTCCTTCATTCTGGCCATGGGCATCACTTCAACGTCAAGGATTTTTAACCCGATTACGTCAGGGTCTATATCAAAAGCTGCTACAACATTTACATATGAATTATTGGTAACATTATAACGAATAAGAGCAATGCCCAGATGGCCGGCCCCTACGACGACAATGTTAGTCTGATCATCCAGCCCGATTATTTTCAAAATTTTTTCTCTTAAAAAACTGGTATTATAGCCGGTGCCTCTGGTACCAAAAGCGCCGAAAAAGGCCAGATCTTTTCGGATCTGTTCAGCTGTAAAACCGGTCTCATCGCTTAATTCCCTGGAAGAGATAATCTGAACATCATTCCTGATAAGATTATCCAAAATGTGTAAGTATATAGGTAAGCGCCTTACCACCAATTTTGGAGCAATTTTGTTCATTTCTTCTCTACCTCTTCACCTTTAAGATATTTTTTTCCAGTATATCGACTATACCTCTAATATCATCCTTATCAAGCACAGGAGCATCTTTTTCCTGCTTTTTATGACCGCCTATTGTGACCAGCACCTGCCGCGGATCTATTTCCAATTCATCCCCCGACCAGATAACAATTTTAGGATAATCCCACGTTTTGTAGCCTTCCAGGATAATACAATCTACATCTCCGCAAAGAGGAACAATCTCTTCGGGAGTTGTATCTTTCTCTACCCGGCGAAATACTGTTAATCGCGATGGGGAAGAAAGAACAACAGCTTGGCATCCTTCATCCCAAAAATTAGCTGTATCACTCCCTTTTTTATCCACTTCCCCATGATCGCTGGGGTCATGTTTAATAACCCCCACTTTATAACCTTTTAATTGCAGTTCTTTAACGAGCCGGCGGATAAGAGTTGTTTTACCGGTATTGCTGTGCCCGACTACGGCAACAATTGGCAACATTAAGGAACCTCCTTAACATATTAGTCCTACTATAAGCCATAACAGTAAAACATATTGTAATTGAGATGGTAAGGCCTGTCAAGAGTGCTCTATATACAGAAGAAAAAACAAGCATCCGAAACTTGCAAATATAAAGAACAAATGGTAAACTAAACTGGAAATTTAATGATTTTTTTCAATTACAAGTAAGGAAGGAGGGTGATTAACCTGGTTAATGATGTTGTAATACAGCACTGTGAATTGCTTTTGGTTTAAAGCGGCACAAAGGGAGAAAAGCGCAGCCTTTTCTTCTTTCCCGCCCTCATGTCCAGTGTAAATCATCAGTGTGATAATTCCCCCCGGCCTGAGCAATAAAAGGCCGGCTTTGACAGCGATTATGGTCGATTCGGGGCGGGTGATAATCTGATGATCGCCCCCTGGCAGATACCCCAAATTGAACATAATCACCGATACAGGTTCGTGAACATATTCCGGCATACGCTCGTGGCTGTCCAGTACCAGCGCAACACGGCCGATTAAATTCTCACGTTCAAGCAGTTGCCGTGTTTTTTCTATGGCTTCTTTCTGCACATCAAAAGAAAATACTTTGCCCTGATCGCCTACCAACTGCGCTAAGAAAAGAGTATCGTGACCGTTGCCAGCCGTTGCATCTATGACCGTTTCTCCAATCCTGACACAGGACGATACAAATTTCCTGGCCATATATAACGGTTTAATAATAGCAGGCATTGTTTTTAGCTCCATTAAAAGTTTATTTACCTTGAAAGAAATAAGCGTCACTTTAACATTATCAGGTTAATAATTATAAGAAAACATCAAATATCAGAGGTGGGCTACGAGATGAAAAAAGAAAAAGGTGATTCCTGCTTTCTTTTACTCTTTTCCCTTTTAATATTAACAGTTTTACTTATTGGTTGTAAAGCCAACACTGTTTCCGAAGCCCCCCCAGCCCCACCGGAAGAAACCGGAGAGGAAGAAAGTATAATAGAGGAAGAAGAACCTGAGCCTCCGGGAGAGCCCTCCCCGTTCACAGGGCTTCCCGTTGCGGAAATATTTAATCGCCCGTACGCCATTATCGTAGAAAACCTGCCGCAGGCGCGTCCTCAATCCGGCCTAAGCGCGGCCGAAATTGTCTATGAAGTCCCCGTAGAGGGCTATATCACCCGCTTTTTAGCATTTTTTATATCCCCCTATGAAGACGACATCGGGCCGGTACGCAGCGCCAGGCCTTATCTGGCCTACATTGCCAAAGAGTATGACGGCATACTTGCTCACTGCGGGTATTCTATCCACACGGAAGCAGTTCTTAAAGCTATTAATGCCAAACATATTGATGAGCGCTTTAACTCACTCTACTTTAAAAGAATAAAAAGCAGGAATATGCCTCATAACCTGTATACTACACTTTCCAGGCTTGCCGTGGGTGCTGAAAAATTTAATTACCTTCAAGGTAGCAGCCCTGCTCCTGCTTTTTCTTTTGTAGAAAGAGATGTTCCGGAACACATTGTCTCCAGCATCAGCATTACCTTCAGCAACCAGAATCATGTTGAATACCGCTGGAACTCAGGGAACACGTATACCCGCTTTAATGACGGCAGCCTTTTTATCGATGCCAACTACGGGGAAGCTGTAGAGGTAAAAAATATTATCATCCAGTTCGTACAAGCCCGTACATTTACAGATGAGGGCCACCTGGAGATCACTCTTACCGGTGAAGGGAATGGCCTTCTTTTCAGCGGAGGAACGGTCGAAGAAATAAAATGGGAGAAAAACGGCTACGAAGAGAAGACTCGCTTTATAGGTACCGGTGGCCAAGAAATACAAGTATTGCCGGGAAATACCTGGATTCATCTTGTCCCTCAAAGTGGAAAAGTGGAGTGGTCTTTAAATTGAAGTAAAAGTGAATTAAAGCAAAACGGCCTGTTTCCGGAGTGCCTTCCCTCACCTCTTCCGGCAGACTGGGGCGGTCTGCTTCTCGCTAATATAAAGCTTCCCCCGGCTGTCGAGACTGGCATACAAAACATTTTTCACTTCCAGGCCGCAGCGTTTTAGCTCTTCTTCCAGCCAACCCCGGCTCAGTCCTAAATGTTCCAGGTTTTCCAGCAATACTTCGCCATCTAAAATTAGCGGGGCGGGGATGCTTTCATAAGAGGGAGTCAAGTTAAGGTCCTCCGGGGTAACAGATCTTTTGTTGTTCTTTAACATCACACTGAGCTCCCCGGATGTTTCCAAAATGGCATATTCTACATCCGCTATATTAAAGATATCCTTCTGGCGGAGTTGCCCCATAAGATCATTGAGGTTGTAGCGCTGCTTGCGCATTTCTTTCTCCATAATCTTGCCCCTGGAAATAAGGATGCTGGGGTAACCGTCAACCATCCTCCTTAAGAACCTGCAGTGCAGGCAAAGGTAAGAGATAAATATCTCTGCACCTACAAGGATAAACATGGGGATAAGGGCCAAATATAGAGGCTTTTGCAATTCCTGCATGGGAAACACCGCTATTTCAGCGATCATAATTGCTACAACCAGATCGAACGTGGAAAGCTGTCCCACCTCTCTTTTCCCCATCAGGCGCATTAATACTAATACTGCTATATATATGAACAATGCCCTTAAAAAAACTGTGATTAACAAATTATATCACCCTTTTTATTGTCCCCACCGGGAGACAAAATAAAAAGGGATTAAACCCTGTAATCCCTCAATGCATCTTAATATATATCCTTGTCCATTTTAATTATTTCTACCTGTCCATTACTTTCTATAAAGTTAATCACCTTGCCAATCACCTTCTCAAGATGAATTGTTTCATTGCTAACCACAGCCAGCCCTATTTCGGCTCTCCTCAGGGCATCCTGACACCCCACTTCGGCAATAGAAATGTTAAAGCGGTTCTTAAGCCTCTCGATAATGCTTCTGATAACCTGGCGTTTTTCTTTTAAAGAATTGCTTTCTAGTAAATACAACTCCAGCCTGCATATACCTACAAACATTTTCAAACGTGCTGTTTATCGGCTCTATTATACGGTAAACAGCCATCCACCTCCTTTACTCCCATCTCCTCTCCCATAATTGGCTTCATAGTAGCATCACCAAGTCATGTTGTCAACTCTATAAAAACAGCCCGGAAGTATCAACATTTCCATAATATTTTCTAATTCTAAGTATAATTTTTCTAAATTAGGTTATGATATCTGCGAAAGGAGGGAAATTCTCAATGACAACTTTCCTTACTATTCACTTAATACTGGGAATCTGGTTAGCAATAGTCAACTTTACTCCCATCATGGAAACTTCTTCTCTTGCTATCAACAATGTTATCGTTGGAGTTATCATTGCCGTCTATAACGCCTATTATCTTTTTGCCAGGAGAGGTGTTGAAGCGAAAGAATCATAAAAAAAAGCTATAAAAGTGGATTACTGTGAAATTTAAAAAAAGGTGGCAGAAGCCACCTTTTTTTGTTTAAAAACAGGATTAGCATATCAAGCGGAGGAGAGCAGAAAGGCACGAATCAAAAAAAGATAATAAAATCAAGCTTCTTCTCCCACCAGGGAGCGCACCCACTCGTCTAAATCGCCAATCTGCCTTTCCCCTATTAATGCAACAGTTTCTTTATTGCCAACTTTACAGCGATAAATCATGTTGTTATTAAGGTTCCAGGCAATATAGCGTGCTTCGTCCTTTTCTGTGTGACGAAATATTAACACCACCTGATTATGAAGAGTTTTTATTTTTTTATAGCCGACATATCTTTTCGCGTTTTTCCCACTTCCTATTTCATCCTGGATGGTATCCGGTAAATCTTTAATATAATGAAGATAAATATTCCGAAAAGAAAGGTTATCCATAGCAATAACTGTTTTCAGATCAAATAAGTTGGTCCACATGTTATTTTTAAAAACAGCACCACAGGAACATGTAAAAGTTTTAGTGAAAAATTGTGTCCAGCATTTAGGGCATCTTCTCATAAAATATTCCTTTCAATATTCTTACTTAATCATGTTTAATCTCCGTTCCGTGATCTCGCTCCCCGACCTTATCCCGTTCGTCGAATAGAGCTATATTACCCGGATTAATTCTTCCATGAATTACCTATGTGTAAATTTGGCCTCTCGTTTCTCCAAAAATGCATCAATACCTTCTTTGGCATCTTCGGTATTAAAAACTCTCTCCAAAAGATCCCTCTCCAGCCTGCAACCCTCTTCCAGAGAGCCTTTTATTCCCCTATCCACCGCTTCTTTTAACAGTTTTAAAGCTGCCCCCGGCCTGGAAGCCATCAGATGAGCAAGCTCTTTTGCAGCATCAAGCACTTCCCCATGGGGAACAACTTTATTCACCAGTCCAATCTTTAGAGCTTCTTCGGCAGTAAGGGGTAGACCGGTAAAAAGCATCTCCTTGGCTAATGGAATGCCTATGAGACGTGGCAGTCTCTGGGTGCCGCCTGCACCGGGAAAAATCCCCAATTTAATTTCAGGAAGTCCGAGCAAAGCCTTTTCCGAAGCTATCCTGAGATCACAAGCCAGGGCTGTTTCAAGACCGCCGCCCAAAGCATAACCATTGATGGCAGCTATCGTTGGCACCGATACCTCTTGAAGGTAGTTCATAGTTGTGTGCAACTGTTCTGTATACGGCAAACTGGAAGCAGAGGCGCTTACGAGTTCAGCGATCTCTTTTATGGAGGCACCGGCGCAAAAAGCTTTTTCTCCCGCCCCTGTTATAACGATAGCCCGGCAGCTTTCGACAGCGTTAATCTCCTTTAAGCAGTCTAAAAGCTCAACCGCAACCTTTAAACTAAGCGCATTGACTGGAGGGTTGTCAACGACTACAATGGCAATATTTTTTTCCCGCGTCCAATTAACAAATTCCCTTGGCATTACGAAATCCCCTGTTTTCTAACAGAAATTGCCGCTGCGGTAATTTTTGAACCTTAGCTTTCATATACTGCTCTTCACTTTTGCTACTTTTTTATATTCTACAAAACCCATTTAATACCTTCCAAACAAGATTAAAAACATATTAAGGGCTGAACTTAAAAGAGTAGCAAACGTAGACAGAAAATTCTTATAAAAATAATGGCGCCGTTCACGCTCACTTTGCTAATTTGTATATTATACTTCCTTTTTTTAAGAACTAATAATAACAAGCGAACATACACTATTTATTTCTTAAATATTAAACCATCTTTTTCGTTTCATACAATCTACAATCATACAGGGTTTTATTAAAATTATGATATTCATACGATCGCTAAAATAGTCCATTCATTAAATAAAGAGTATGAATGCCTTAAACCGCTGTAAGACCTCTCCGTGTTAACAAAAACCCGCGAAAATTTTACTTACCATGTTCCTTCATAATTAGCCTCAAACAATCTTTTGGATTTTAAAAAGCTGGCAGTGAAATGCCAGCTTTTTACTGTAATTTTTGGTGTCGGGGATGGGACTTGAACCCACATGGTATTAACCACACGCCCCTCAAACGTGCGCGTCTGCCTGTTCCGCCACCCCGACATATTGCTTGTATAAAAATATTATCATAAAAAAAATAAAAAATCAAGATGTAACACGCATGAGTATGGACTTTTCTCTAGTCATGCCAGAACTGCGACAGATCGCTTATGACTGTAATCGCAGGATGTAGATGGGTTTTACAGTCCCATCTACCTGTCATTAAAATAACAAGGCCGAAATTGCAAGCGTTAATAATAAATTAACTTCAATTCCGGCCAAATGGCTATATAAAATATCTTAGCTGCTCTATGACCAACCGATCATTGTTCTACTATGGCTAATCTGGCCTCGAATTTCACCGGCGGGATTTTGTACTGTATGAACATTTACATAAGTGTTGCCTGCCTGCATTTGATTCAATAATGCGGAAAAAGGCTGCCCTGCCAGAGGGCCGATCAAGTTGTTTCGGCTTACGGTATCTTGAACGACTCCTTGACTGACAGTAATACCCGGGTCAACAGGACCAAATAAAAAGACGACGATAGGGCCGTTTTCGCCGCGGCGGCCGAGATGAATATGAGCCTCGGTCGTATTGGCAATATTATTTATAGTTAAACGGTACTGCATCGTCATCTGATCTGCGCTTACTGTAAAAACCGTATCGCCTGTAGCGTTTGTTTGAACGGGAGGCACTTCTTCTGAACCTCGAAGTGTAGCAAAAAATTGC
>DLUO01000107.1:963-7157 GCA_003444595.1 Bacillota bacterium | reverse complement strand
TGGGTGCCCCGCTTGCTGTCCAGCACGGCATGGATCTCGTCCAGAATAACCGTTTTCACCCCGCTTAAGAGCGGGCGGCTATTTTTGGAGCAGAGTAGAAGGTTGAGGCTCTCCGGCGTGGTGATTAGAATCTCGGGCGCCCGGCGCAGCATCTGCCGTCTCTCGCTCTGCGGGGTATCGCCGCTGCGGGTGAGAACCCGGATCAGGGGGAAATCATAGCCCGCCTCCTCAAAACAGGCGCGCAGTTCCCCCAGCGGCTTCAGCAGGTTGCGCTGCACATCGTTATTGAGGGCTTTCAAAGGAGAAACATACAGAACCCGTATACAACCGCCCGCCCAATCTCCGGAAATCAACTTTTGCAGCGCCCAGAGAAAGGCGGTCAATGTTTTACCGCTGCCCGTGGGAGCGGTAATCAGGACATGCTCGCCTCTGGCAATACGCGGCCAGGCACAGGCCTGGATATCGGTGGGCGTCCCCACCTTTGTGGTAAACCAGTTGCGAATCAGCGGATGAAACAGTTCCAGCACGCGGTGTTCCATAGCGCCACCCTTTTTACTTAACTATCTAAGACAGAAAGAATACTCTCAGCAATTTTCCTGAAGCATCATTTTTTCCAACTCTAAAGGTTCTAACCTTTTCCCGTCTTTATATGCCCGCATGTTTCCGCCGGAGATCTCATCAATAAGAGCTATATGCCTGTCTTCGCCTACTCTACCAAATTCAAATTTTATATCATATAATTCAATATCCCGCCGGGCCAATTCAGCCTTCACAACAGCAGAGATCTTTAGGGTTAGTTCTTTTAAAACCTTATACTCATCTTTAGACAAGATCCCCAGTATTTCTAATGCATCTTCGGTGATCGGAGGATCATTGCGCTCATCATCTTTAAGTGTAACTTCGACAAAACCGTCCAACTTCTGTCCCTCTTTAGCATATTTACCGTATCTCCGTAAAAAACTCCCTACTGCCCTGTAGCGGCAGATTACCTCCAGCCCCTCTCCGAAAACAGTTGCTTTTTTTACCGTCATCGTACCGGCCTCAATATCTGCATTGATGTAGTGAGTAGGGATCCCCGCTGCCTTCAACTTTTCGAAGAAGTATTTCGTCAGTCTTAAACCTGCTTTCCCTGCCCCTTCAATTTTTAATCCGACTTTGTTGGCTCCGGGGTCAAATACCCCGTCTTCTCCGGTCACATCATCCTTAAATTTCAGCAAGTAGTTCCCGTCCTCCAGGGCATAAACATCCTTTGTCTTTCCCGTATATATAAGTTTCACAGTCTCACTCCCCTCCCTGGGTAGCAAATTTATTTCTTGGTGATATTGACCATTCATACATAATACATCCCTATTTATCTATTTTCTATCATTCCGATTTAATCATGTATCTTTCGCTATGTCAATCATCTCTTGCTCCCGTTTACTCCCTATGTGTTCGCACCCTACAGCGTATGTAATATCTGGAAATTATGCCAGGGGCATATCTTTATAAGAAAAAATACGTTATTTAAGGAAGAAAGAGGTTTTTTGTATCCGGGAGGAAAAAGATACCATGAACAAATGGCACAAATTATGGCATATAACGGGTTATCTCCTACTGTTTTTTACACTTTTCTTTTGTACAGGCTCAGAATGGACAGGCATGGAAACCGTACAGGCTGCCGGCGGTGCAATACGCATTACTCTTGACGATACTGTAGTGGAAACGGATGTACCCCCATATATTGACGAAAATTCCCGAACGATGGTCCCAGTACGCTTTGTTACCCAGGGGCTGGGCTGCTATGTGGAATGGAACCAGGAAGAGCAGCAGATCAGGGTTTCCCGCTCCGGGATAGTGGTAGAGCTTTATATCGGGCAGAAGATTGCCCGGGTGAACGGGACGGAGAAGGGCATGGACACCACGGCAGTGCTTAAAGAGGGACGCACCATGGTGCCGCTGCGCTTCCTGGCGGAAACCTTTGGACTGGAAGTGAGCTGGAAACAAGAAGACCAGACGGTGGCTCTCCGGTCACCGAGTCAGCCTGCCGCACCGCCTGCTGCACCAACACCACCAGCAACGGAGCCTCGTATGGCGATCGTTACCGGTGATGTGGTCAACATCCGCTCCGGTCCGGGAACGGACTACAACCGTTTAACCCAGGTTCTCGCGGGCACCCGCCTGACAGTACTGGCCGCAGAGGGAGAGTGGTTCCTGGTAGAACTTCCCGGTGGAGAAAAGGGCTGGATCGCCGGCTGGCTGGTGGAGCTCCACGATCCCTTACCCGGCGGCGCTACAGAGCTCGGAGAAAATGATGGCCTCCCCTCTAATGTCGCCCGTTCCGCTCTGGTCATGAAAGACTCCGTCAATATCCGCTCTGGTCCTGGTGTAGAGAATCCGGTTATTACCAAGGTAAACACGGGACAGCAGCTCAAGATTATCGGCGAACAAAACGGATGGTTTGCCGTGTCTCTTCCCGATGGCCAAAAGGGGTGGGTCGCCGGCTGGCTGGCGGCTGTAATGTACGATGCGGACAAAAAAGAAACTGCTGCAGGAGAAACCCGGCCAGCCGAGCTAATCAGCCGCTGGTCTGCAGGGGAGCATTCTATGGACGGCGATCTTCCGCTCATAACCAGCGTAGAGGTTGGACGCTCAGGCGAGGGAGTTCTGCTGAAAATAAGCTCCGGTTCTCGCCTGGCACTACCTTCGTCTTTCCGCCTCGAGAACCCTTCCCGGCTGGTTTTTGACTTCCAGGCGCGCCTGGCAGAAGAATCTGTAGCCCCCACGCTCCAGGCCAAACACGGGCCTGTCGCCTGTTTCCGCCTAGGGCAGTTTGACGAACAAACCGTGCGAATCGTAGCAGACCTTCAAGCCCCGGCTTCTTATGCACTGACTCAGGACTCCAGCGGCAGAACGATTACCATTCAGATCCAGCCAGTTGATGCGACTAAAAAGATCATTGTCATTGATCCAGGTCACGGCTCGCTCCAGGAATGGGGCAGCTCCGATCCCGGGGCGATCGGCCCTACCGGGTTGAGGGAACGTGATGTTGTCCGGAGTATTTCCCTGCAGTTGGGCAATATACTCCTCAACGAAGGTTTTACGGTTATCTATACCCGCGAAACCAATACGGGGCTGTCACTGGAAGAGAGGGCTTCCGTAGCAAATATTTCCGGGGCTGAGCTGCTTGTAAGTATCCACGCCAACGCTTCTACCAACCGCTCTTTGTCCGGAACCATGACCTTCTACCATGCCCCCGGAGGAGCCCAGGCGGGCCAAATCAGTGCCCGAAAAACGTTGGCCAACCTTATCCAGGCAGAGTTGCTCAACCGCCTGCAGAGAAAAAACGGCGGGGTCCGGGAAGCAAACTTCCTTGTCTTGCGCAGTTGCCCGATCCCGGCCGTGCTGGTAGAAGTCGCCTATATCTCCAACCCGGAAGAAGAGAAGCTTCTGGCTGATCCGGCATTCCAGAGGCGGGCTGCCGAGGCCATTGCCCTGGGGATTAAGAGATATCTGGTCGCGCAGAAAAATTAAGGTAACGAAATATTGCCAACGGTCTCTTCTTGCTGCTCCCCTGGAACAACACTGAATTATAAACAATTATATGATTACAGAAGGGAAAGTTGCTGATTTAAAACATTCTCCGGGAATCCGTTAAAGAGTTCACACGCCGTTTTAATCCAGTGACGGTTCAATTAAAAGATTATAATCAGAATATTTACTTGAAGATTTCCCATACCATTGGTAAGGAGGATTGAAGATAATTTCCTTTTTAAAGTAATGATTCTGTTTATCCCAGTAATAATCAAATAAACTGATACTCTGGCCGTTTTTCATTACATAAATGTGCGTTTCCAAATCCGCATCTTCAGGGCTAACGATTCGGGATTTGTTAAAGGCAACTACACAAAATTCTATTTGCCCATGTTGCACCCAATCATCAAAAAGGGGAAAAATTTTATCCTTATTTCTAACAAGGAGAAGCCATCTGTGACCCGTATCCCACCACATTAGACCATCGGGACCTCTTTCGGCTGAGGTATACAATTCTATGCTTTCATCCTTGCCATCATTAAATACATCAAAATACATTCTTTCAAGAAGAGTAAGATCTTCGGTTTCCAGAGTATCTGTAGACCGAATCAACTCGACACCTTGTTTTTTTTGAGCTAATTTGAATGCCCCTGAAACTATCACGACCAGTAAAACAAGAATGGTACCTGCTAATAAAGCTTTTTTCTTCATATATAAAAAGCCTCCTTTTCTAATATATTTTTATAACATTGGGCAGGCTCAAAGAGCATACAGAAACCAAATAAACGGTGGGCGATGATGGTTTATCTACAGGGCAAACTGTTTATTTTTTTTGCAATAAAACGATGCGGTTGGTATTGGTCCCGGAATTGTTATTATTTATTCCCCAGATATTGGAGGTCTTGGTGAATTTCTGGAGATTTATAATAATGCCTTCACAGTGAAACCCGGCTTTTAAGGCAACAGGAACAACATGCTCCTCCAGCCGCACGGTCCCGTTTTTTATTTCGCCGACCTCAAAAGCCACCCAGCCCCCGTTTTTTGTTACACGGTAAAGCTCCCAAAAAACATCGGCCATCACGGCAGTCCATTCTTCCAGTGTTTTGGACATGGTTATCAAGGGTTCTACCTTTCTGGTATCAATGGAATTAAACCAGCACCTCAACCAGTTGTCCTTGGAGTACTGGACTACGTTCAGAAACGGCGGTGAGGTTACCGTCAACTGGACGGAACCATCCTCTATTTCCGGAGTGTAACGGGCGTCCCTGGTTAAAAAGAGGGCATCACCCGCAGCTTTTTCCAGGTTGCTTATCTGCTGTGGCGTTAAATTTTTCATTAAGCTGCCGGCTTTTTTTAAAATAATGCTCCTGGTATCGCGGTAAGGAGGCTTTTGTTTCCTTTGAGCATTTATCTTGAGCTGCCTTTCCGGGGTAACCGCCTGGTTGGGGGGAAGCGTATATACGGAAAAAAAGCCGGGGGAATGGCCTGTCAATCTGTTGGTGGCGACCATGCGGATCCAGCGATCGAGGTTGTCTTCGCTTCCGTTAGCTGAACGGGTGGCAAGATACTTTTTTAAAGAAACGATCTCCGCTTCCGTTTGCCGGTGAAAAAACATGGAGAGGTCTATCTCGGCCGCAAGCTCTTCATCGATGGGAATTTCCCTTAACCTTTTGCGCAGTGCATCCAGGGAGGGAACGGTCAGCCGCGGAGAGGACAAAATCCTGCTCAAAGGGTTTATATCGTTGGCAATGACCTTGCGGCCCAGGAGTCCGGCCTCGATAGCTGTGGTCCCCCTGCCGCTGAAAGGATCATAGACGCGATCGCCTTCCTTTGTCAGCAACTCAATAAAAAAGCGGGGTAGCTGGGGCTTGAAACACGCCCGGTAGGAGAGCTCATGCAGGGAGGAAGCCTGTCTCTGCCTGGCAGTCCAGAATTCATTGATATAAACTGCGATCCGGCGGCCCTCCAGATAGAGGCTCTCCACCAACGTCTTGCCGGCGTCAGGCAGCAGGGATAAATTGTTGGTTTCGCTAAAAGTAAAAGACTTTAAATATCTAGCCACTTTTGATTCTCCTGTAGTGTTCATTCGCAAGCAGCCCCCCTCAAGTACATGAATAGATAAAATGCTCTCGCTTAGCTTCCTGTACCGTGCCCTGTTTCATATTAAATATATCATATTTTTCAGGCCAAACGACTAACATGTTTATTTTTTACATTATTACCTGCTTGTTTTGAAGGGCATTGACCGATTTTTGGAGAAAATAAAAACGATATATTTAAAGAAAGCTCAAACTGAACATCAGTAAAGGGAGGCTGGACACAGTGAAAACATTACGCGAATACCTGTGGTTTGAAACGAAGAACAGGATGGAATTTATCAATATTACGGAGCAAGTGCAGGAAATCATCAACAGAAGCGGTATCAAAGAAGGAATATGCCTGGTTAATGCCATGCACATTACCGCCAGCGTTTTTATTAACGACGATGAAAGAGGGCTGCACGGAGATTTTATGAAATGGCTGGAAAAAATAGCCCCACATGAGCCGGTTTCCCAGTATGCGCATAACACTTTCGAAGATAATGCCGACGCCCACTTAAAAAGGCAGATTATGGGGAGAGAAGTAGTGGTCGCCGTAACGGAAGGGAAACTGGATTTCGGTCCCTGGGAGCAGATCTTCTA
>DLUO01000107.1:0-713 GCA_003444595.1 Bacillota bacterium | reverse complement strand
CGGATCTTCATAGCGAATTATGACGATCCCGTACATGATACCGGGTAACACTTTATAACCTCATCATAAACCCTGCTGTCCACGTTATAATTATTTGCAGATTTGAAAACCTTTTTGTTATAATGCTGCTCAGGCCAAAACATTATAATTGCCGAATCCCTTTTAAGGGGTACGGAGGAACCGTGTCCAGGGGTGAAACTTAGTAAAGTGGGGCTTTATCCCCGGCCCTAACCCGTCAGCTAACTCCGGAGGCAAAGGAGGGATATAATGAAAAAATGCCTGGCAGTAATTTTATGTTTTTTATTTTTGCTGGAGAACCCTGCGGAAGCAGCAATTATAGAGAGTAACAATAATGAAAGTAAGGCAGAAAATTATATAGCAATAGCGGCAGAAAAGTGTGATGAAAGAACCAATGAGGAAACAGGAACTAATGAGGAAACTGATATAAAAGGCGGTAAGCAGGAAGAAATTAAAGCGAAGAACGGGGATAGCAACACGGAAAACCAGGAGAGCAAAGATCAGTATTCTCCGGAGGATATCGACCTGCTGGCACGGCTGGTAAATGCCGAAGCAAAAGGCGAACCCTACAAGGGGAAAATAGCCGTGGCCGCCACCATATTAAACAGAGTAAAAGATCCCCGTTATCCAGATACGATTCCGGGGGTTATCTACCAGTATAACCACGGTTTCCAGTATTGCCCGGTGCGCAACGG
>DLUO01000140.1:20961-22998 GCA_003444595.1 Bacillota bacterium | reverse complement strand
CAGCCTGCGGTTTTGGAGACCGCTGCTCTGCCAGTTGAGCTACTCCCCTGCGTAATAAATATTTTAACTTAGCAAATTGTTTTTGTCAAGCGCCAAAGCTTCCGAACTCGGACTCCTTGGGGGTATTCATTCATGCAGAATGCAGAGCTTCAAGTCGAACTTGCAATGCTTTACCCTTTATAATAAAATAAAGTAAATAAAAAGTCTATAAAAGCGGGAGGAAGATATGCTCGGGTTTATCGGTTGCGGAACTATGGGAGGAGCGCTGCTGGAAGGTATTGTAAAAAAGCAACTCGTTGCACCGAAAGAGATTGTCGTTTTTGACAAAGAAATTGAAAAAATGCTGTTTTATAAACAAAGTTTACAGGTCAATACTGCTGACGATTTACCATCTCTTTGCCGACAATCTCAAAAAATATTTCTTGCTGTGAAACCTCGGGATATGAAAGAGCTGCTTTCAGAAATCAAACCAGCGTTGAATACCGGGCACCTTCTTATCTCTGTAGCTGCGGGTTTGTATATCAGCTTTTTCCAGGAACAACTGGGTGCTACTGCAAAAATTGTCCGTATTATGCCCAATACTCCCTGTCTTGTGGGGGAAGGTATGATCGTACTTAGCAAAAGCCAATCTGTTTCTGAAGAAGAAGAGAAGGAGGTTGCTACTTTAATAGGTTCCCTGGGAAAAGTTTTATTCCTGGAAGAAACTTATATGAGTGCAGTAACCGCATTAAGCGGCAGCGGCCCCGCTTATATACTCCTTGTCATTGAGGCCCTTGCCGAAGGCGGTGTGGAGATGGGGCTTAGTTGGGATACAGCCTTAACTCTTGCGGCACAAACTGTTTTAGGAACAGCCAAGTTGCTCTTGGAAACAAAAGAGCACCCGGCTGTCCTAAAAAACAAGGTTACTTCTCCGGGAGGCACAACAAGTGCCGGTCTTCTGGCTCTTGAAGAAGGTGCTGTAAGGAACGCTTTTATAAAAGCAGTTATTCAGTCAGCAGAAAGGGAGAAAAATTTGTTACTGAAATAAATCAATTTTTCCTGTTTTGCAGGCAGAGCAAATAAATAAAGCGCTGGCTTTTCGAAAGGGTTTTCTACCTAAAATTTTGGGGGGAGAGCTTCTTGCAGAGACCTATAAAGCCGGAATATATCAAAAAAATAGTGATTAAAGTAGGAACCAGGCTCTTGACCTATAAGACTGGGAAGTTAAATCTTGGTATTATCGAGACACTTGTACGGCAGATCGCTGATCTTAAAAACCAGGGAAAAGATGTTGTCCTGGTTTCTTCAGGAGCTGTAGGTGCTGGAATGGGTAAACTGGGGCTTAAAAAGAAACCTGTGTCCATTCAAGAAAAGCAAGCCGTCGCTGCTATTGGGCAGGGGTTGTTAATACAATTCTATGAAAAACTTTTTTCTGAATATGGACACATTGTCGCCCAGGTTTTACTGACAAGAGAAGACCTTGATAACCGTAAACGCTATATAAATTCACGAAATACACTGCTGCACCTTTTAAAATTCGGAGCTATTCCCATTATTAATGAAAATGATACCACCTCAACAGAGGAAATTGAATTTGGGGATAACGACAGATTATCTGCCCTGGTAGCTACACTTATTGATGCAGATATATTACTAATTTTGACTGATATTGATGGTCTATACACTGCAAATCCTCGTCATAACCCTGACGCTTTTTGTGTCTCTTTTATTGAAGAAATTACACCAGAAATCAAAAAATATGCCGGTAACACAGACGAAACACTGGCTAAAGGAGGCATGATTACGAAAATAGAAGCAGCAGAAATAGCCATGGCCTCCGGAATCGATATGGTTATTGCTAACGGGCGTCAGGAAAATATTATCAGGCGAATCCTGGAAGGAGAGGAATTCGGCACTTTCTTCTCTGCGAAGCGGGATCACCTGCGAAGCAGGAAGCAGTGGATCGCTTTCGCTCAAAAAAGTAAAGGTGTTATTTATATAGATCAGGGAGCCGAAACCGCATTGACCGGAGAAGGGAAAAGCTTATTGCCGGCCGGT
>DLUO01000140.1:0-20697 GCA_003444595.1 Bacillota bacterium | reverse complement strand
ATGGATCATGAAGAACTAATTCACCGCGACAATCTTGTACTTTGTTAAATTAATGCTTTTACCCTGGCATTACTTGAGCGAACAGTAAATGTAAAAGGAGGTGTACCTGTTTATTTTCAAACAGGAGAAGTATATGAACAGACTTACAAAAGGACTGGAAAAAAAGGAAATTATTATTGTCGATACAACCTTAAGGGATGGCGAGCAAACCGCTGGAGTTGTTTTTTCCAATCAGGAGAAAATTAGAATTGCCAAAATGCTTGATGAAATAGGAGTTCATCAGATCGAAGTAGGCGTGCCGGTAATGGGTGGCAATGAAAAAGCAGCAATTAAAGAGATCGCTGCCCTGGGATTAAACTGCAGCCTGATGGCCTGGAACAGGGCCAATATTGACGATATAAAGCATTCTCTGGATTGTGGAGTGGATGCTGTGGCGATCTCCATTTCCACATCCGATATTCATATAAAACACAAGTTGAACAGTACCAGGGAACAAGTTCTGGAAAACATGGTCAAGGCCACAGAGTTTGCCAAGAAACACGGCGTTTACATTTCTGTTAATGCCGAGGATTCATCCCGGACAGACCTGGACTTTCTAGTTAAATTTGCGCTGGCTGCAAAAAAGGCAGGAGCCGACAGGCTTCGCTATTGCGATACAATCGGTATACTGGAGCCATTCAAGACTTATGAGATCATTGCAAGTCTAATTGATAAAACAGGCATGGATATCGAGATGCACACCCACAATGATTTCGGAATGGCTACCGCCAACGCCCTGGCCGGAGTACGAGCCGGTGCGCGGTTTATCGGTGTTACCGTAAACGGACTAGGAGAAAGGGCCGGAAACGCCGCTCTGGAAGAGGTCCTCATGGCCTTAAAATATATTTTAAATAAAGACCATGGGATCCAGACCCAGATGTTCAAAGAAATTTCCGAGTATGTGGCCAGAGCTTCCGGCAGGATATTACCTCCGGGGAAAGCTATTGTCGGAGATAATATGTTTCGTCACGAATCAGGTATTCATGCCGATGGGGTCATTAAATTTCCAGGCACATATGAAGTCTTCAGTCCGGAAGACGTCGGCCTGGAAAGGCAGATCGTGATTGGAAAACATTCCGGATCCAAGGCTATTATGCTAAAATTTAGAGAATATGGTATCAGTCTTACAGAAAAAGAGGCTACCGATTTGCTGCCAGCCATACGCCGCGCCACAGTAGAGATGAAAAGGCCGCTATTTGACAAAGAGATTGTTTATATTTATGAAGATTATATGCATAAAAAATTAGAAAAAGGAACTGATGCAAATCTCATAAGCACTGAATAATTTAGAATACCAACTGGGAAAATAAGGCAATAAAACAACTCCTGAAAAGAGGTGAGTACATGTTAGATCAGGCTTTCTCGCTTGGTTGGAGTATAGATCGCTTTCACGCAAGAGGTTTAGAAAATACATTTCTGTGAAAGGAGCCGTAAATTTTTAAAGTGAAAAATTGAAAGGAAAAGGGAGGGTTCGCGGTGCCCTGGATAATTTTTGCAGCAGTAATTTGGCTCTTCATACTCTTTTTTTTGCGATCCCAGTTGGGGAAATTCTGGAGTGCAGGTATTTGGGCATTAATAGTAGGATATTGCCTTAATGATATCTTCGTTACCAATCAATTTTATTCTTTTCAGGAAATATTGTATCCGTTTCAAGGTCTTCCCATAGGCTACTTGATAGGACTGGCGGGAGTAGGAATAATAATAATTAATTTCCTTCCCGAAGAAAAGGCCTGGCAGTTACCATATCTAATTCTGCTCAGTTTTCTATTTACCGGTGTAGAGTTTTTAGCCGTCGAGCAGGGCTATATTCTTTATCTGCAGTGGTCATTATTTTACAGCTTTCTTTATAAATTAATAGCTCTTATTACCATTGCTTGGTTGAGCAACCTTACGGTCAGGCGCCGTAAGGGCTACTTTTTTAGGTAAGGATGCTTGAAATGAAGTTGATAGTTCTGGGAAAATATGGTCCGTTTCCCCCGGCCGGAGGCGCCTGTTCAGGGTACCTGTTGGAGCACGAAGGCTTTTACGTTCTTCTAGATTGCGGTAACGGGGTTCTCAGCAGATTACAAAAATTTACCGGCATTGATAAACTGGGAGCAGTCATTCTTTCTCACCTCCACAGCGACCATATCTCAGATCTGTTTATTTTACGTTATGCCTTGCAGATGGAGAGAGAACGGGGTTTGAATGATACACCTTTATTATTAATTGCCCCTGAAGAACCTGCAGAGGATTATGCGAGGCTCGCTTACAAAAATGTCTTTAAGATAGAGCCCATCAGACCGGAAAAAATGATCGATGTCGGTCCATTTCGCTTTTCCTTTCTGAGGACAGTACATACTATTCCCTGTTTTGCGGTATCAGTTTCTCTCCACGGGACAAAAAAACTTGTTTATTCTGCCGACACAGAATACTTTCAGGAATTTGTACCGTTTGCCGACAACGCTGACCTTCTCTTGTGTGAATCCAATTTTCTGACTGAAGATCTCTGTAAAGGAGCTAAGAACCATTTAAGCGCCTCTCAGGCAGCGGCTATAGCATGTGAAGCCGGCGTGCAGACACTTTTGCTCACACACCTGCTGCCTTTTAAAAATAAAAAAGATTACCTGGATGAAGCTTCCGAGTTTTTTAAAAATGTATTCACTGCCGAAGAGGGAACAGTATACAATATATAAAGTCGTGGTGATTAAAATTAAGGATTGGGCACTTTTAACAGTCATATACGATCCTATTATAGCTTCCCTGCTTGAAGGTAGACTTAAGGAAGAAAACGTCCCTGTTATGATGAAAGGTGAGGCTGCAGGAATGATTTACGGGATAACTACCGGACCCCTGGCTGAAATTAGAATATATGTCCCGCTTGCCAAACTTAACGATGCACGGACTCTTTTAAAAAAAATAGAGGGTGAAAATACCGAATAATTCTATAGGAATGATTTAGCATTAATTTTTCTTTATAAAATGAAGGAATAGTACTTTTTTTAACGAAATCTTTAAAGAAAAAGGTAGGAGGGGTTATTCAATTATGGCCTTATCATTATGTCCTAAATGTGAAAACCATAGTTTTGAGATGGTTGAAGTAGAGCCGGGAAACTGGAGATTTAAAATAATGTTTGTACAGTGCACATCCTGCGGCACAGTTGTCGGAACCATGGATTATTTCAATCTCAGCACTTTAATACATGAGCTAAAAGAAAAGGTTGAAAATGTTGAAAACAAGCTAGAAGATATCGAATACGAGATAGTACTTATGAAAAATAACAAGAAATAATCAATCTTTAACAACAATTATATTTTTTAATCCCACATTTGAATATGCTGGCTTTCTCAGGACCTTTGCTGCAAAACAGCCAGGGTCTTTTTTTAATGTTTATTTCCCGGGCAAGCGCATAATTCGACTTTCTTGTATAAAGGTTTTTTATACAGTATAATTTAGAATATACTTTTATAGTAAAAGAGGTTTGCTGTTAATGGAAAAACACGGGATAAAAAAGTATCACATCCTGACCTTCGGTTGTCAAATGAACGTCTATGATTCCGAAGTACTCGCCGGATACCTCGAAAATATGGGTTATGTTCATACAGAAAAAGAAGAGGAGGCCGATGTATTAATTATAAACACTTGTGCCGTAAGAAAAAAGGCCGAGGAAAAGGTTTTTAGCAGGTTGGGGAGATTACGCTCACTAAAAGAGAAAAAACAGGAAATGATAATGATTCTCTGGGGGTGTATGGTACAACAAGAACATGTTGCGCAAAAAATAAAGGAAAAGTTTCCATTTGTAGATCTGGTGGGTGGAACGCAATCTTTGGGACGTTTTCCGGAATTGATGGAAAAGGCCCGCATCTCACCGAGAACAGTCCTTGCGCTTGAAACAGGGGAGGAAAGGGAAAATCTACCAATTAAACGAGGGCACCAGATTAGGGCCTGGGTGCCTATAAGCCACGGATGTAGCAATTTTTGTTCTTACTGTATAGTACCCTATGTTCGGGGGGCAGAAAAAAGCAGGCCACCAGAAAATATAATAAATGAAGTAAAAACTCTTGTAGATAATGGATACAAGGAAATCACCCTGTTAGGGCAAAACGTGAACTCCTATTATGGCAGGAGGCTAAAGGAAAACATAGACTTCGCAGATCTTCTGCATACCCTGGACAGACTTGAAGGCCGATTTCTAATCAGATATATGACATCTCACCCCCGTGATTTTTCAGAAAAGATAATCCGCACCATACAGCAGGGACAAAAAATATGCGAGCATTTTCATCTGCCTTTACAATCGGGGAGCGACAACATTCTCAAATTAATGAACCGCGGATATTCCAGGGACTATTATCTTGATTTAATTAAAAAAATCAGGGAGCTGATACGAGACAGTGCGATAACTACTGATATAATCGTCGGTTTCCCTGGAGAAGAAGAAAAAGATTTTGAAGATACACTTGATTTGCTGGAAAAAATTCGTTTTGATGCCGCTTTTACATTTGTATATTCTCCCAGGAAAGGAACGGCGGCTACAGAAATGAAAAGACAGGTTCCTGCCGATATCAAGAAAAAAAGAATCGTTGCCCTCAACGAAATTCAAGACAGGATCAGCCAAGAAATTAATCAACTTCTGCTTGGCACAGAGCAACTGGTTCTGGTTGAAGGTAAAAGTAAAACAAACCCCAACCTTTATACCGGAAGAACCAGGACGAATAAAATTGTTCATTTCCCCGCTAAGGAAGACTTGCTGGGGAAGTTTGTAATTGTGGAAATAACAGAAGCAAAACCCTGGACCTTAACAGGAGACTTTAAAAATATATTTTAAAAGATAATATCAGCTTTCCGGAAATAAGGGTTGACGAAAAATAGCAAATGTTATATATTCAGCTTGGATATTTCATATTATTTAAAATATAATTGGGGGGATAGAGATGCGGACCATAGAAGAGATTCTGCGGGCTAAAAAGATCAAGGTAACTCCCCAAAGGATGGCTGTATACTCTATTTTAAAAAAAACTGATACGCATCCTAATGTTGAGATGATTTATCAGAGATTAAAACCCGATTATCCTGCAATGAGCTTGGCCACAGTGTATAAAACGGTCGATATTCTTAAAAAAGTCGGCTTAATACAGGAATTAAGCGTAGGTGAGGGTGGACTGCGCTATGATGCCAACATTAAGCCCCATTCGCATATTTATTGTGAAGTATGCGGCAAAGTTGATGACGTTGAGCAATATCCTCTTGATGAACTGCAGAACCATTTTTTATTTGAAAAAGTTAAAAAAGAAACCGGATATGACGTTACACTTGTCCAACTTTATTTCTTCGGCAAATGCCCCCAATGCAGTATGCAGAAAAAAACCACGGCGTATGAGGCATAAAGGCCGCCAAAATAGTCCTGTCCGGCATACATTAGGAACCTGTTCAACAAGCATAAGGTTCCTTTTTCATTATATCCAGTTATGTTATAATTGATCCAGTATCTTGATAATACCAGGATGTCATCAAATAAATGTTTGTATCCTGAGGTGACATTATGTCCAGACTGACACCCATGATGCAACAATTTTTATCCATTAAAAGTGAATATCCTGATGCTGTTCTTTTCTTTCGGGTAGGTGATTTCTATGAAACCTTCTATGACGATGCCTTGATCGCTTCACGGGAACTCGATATTGTCTTAACAAGCAGGGACGGGAATAAAAAGGATGCTGTACCTCTGGCCGGAGTTCCCTATCACGCGGCACCAAATTATATTGCCCGCCTTCTAGAAAAAGGCTATAAAGTTGCCGTCTGCGAACAGGTTGAAGAGGCCAGTCAGGTTAAAGGGCTGGTCAAAAGAGAAGTTACCCGCGTTATCACACCGGGGACAGTAATGGACGATAACCTGCTGCCCAAAAATCGTAATAATTACCTGGCCGCGATCAGCAAAATAGAAAATGAAAACTCTTTTGGCCTTACCTTTGTAGATATCAGTACCGGTGAATGCCAGGTATTTTATTTTGATGGTCAAAGGGCAGCCGATAAGGTCTTTGATAAAATTTACTGTTTAAAACCAACGGAAATCGTTATCGACGAAGGTGTTGAGGCTGACAGCCTGTGCCGGTTGCATCTTCAGCAGCAAAGAGGACTCTTTCTCATTAACAAAAAAAATTCCTTCCCCGAAGGCGATAAGGCTTTATCTATCCTAAAAGAACATTTTCCGGACGGTGTGCTGGAAGCATCCGGTATAAAAGGCCTGCAACCCGTGCTTTTTTCTACAGCCCTTGCCCTGGAATATATTAAACAAATGCAAAAAGTATTTCTATCTCACATCAACGAGATTAAAATTTTTCGTTATACAGATTTCCTAACCCTTGATGCTGTGACAGTACGCAATCTGGAAATATTTGAAACAATACGCTCCAGGGAGAAAAAAAATACCTTGCTGGGGTTGCTCGACAGGACAAAAACAGCAATGGGGGCAAGGCTTTTAAGAAAGTGGTTGGAGAGACCCCTGCTGGAGAGGAAACCTCTGGAACTTCGCTGGGAAGCGGTGGGGGAGCTTAAAGAAAACCAACTTTTAAAAGAAGAATTGGCCGAACTATTAAAACAGAGCTACGATTTGGAAAGACTGAGCGGCAGAATCAATATGGGGTTTGTAAATCCCCGAGACATGCTGGCGTTGAAAAAAACACTTCTTTTATTACCAGAATTAAAAAAAATGCTGGCAGTATGTCAGGCCGGTCTACTGCAGCAGCTAAGCGATCGGATTCCCGATTTATCTAATCTAGTTAGCGAGCTTGATTCTGCCATTAGGGATGATGCTCCTTTTTCCGTAAAGGATGGAGGCATTTTTAAAGAAGGGTATAACACGGAAATTGACGAGTTGAGAAATATTTCCCGGTACAGCAAACTTTGGTTGCTGGATATGGAGAAAAAAGAAAAAGAGCGGACCGGAATTAAATCTTTAAAGATTGGCTTTAATAAAGTGTTTGGATATTATATTGAAGTTACAAAAGCAAACCTGGAACTGGTGCCTGAGGGGTATATAAGAAAACAAACTCTGGTTAACAGTGAGCGGTTTATAACCGAAGAGTTGAAGGAAAAAGAAGCCCTTATCCTGCATGCCGAAGAAAAACTAGCCCGGTTGGAGTACCAGCTTTTTGAGAAGTTACGTCTGAATACAGCCCAATACATTAAAAAGATACAGGTGGCCGGACATGTCCTAGCTAACCTCGACTGCCTGTTTTCTCTGGCCGACACTGCCTCAGCCTACGGATATGTAAAACCCCGTTTCTCTGCCGGCAAGACCATTGAAATTAAAGGTGGTCGCCATCCCGTTGTCGAACGCTTTCAAGAGGAGCCTTTTGTCCCCAATGATGTTTATTTGGATGAAGAAAAACAGAGGATTTTAATTATAACCGGGCCCAATATGGCCGGAAAAAGCACATACTGCCGCAGTATCGCATTGCTTCTTATTATGGCCCAGATCGGCAGTTTTGTTCCGGCAGAAGAGATGGTTTTTTCCCCTGTAGACCACATTTTTGCCCGAGTAGGAGCCAGCGACGATCTAAGCAGCGGCAGAAGCACATTTATGGTAGAGATGGAAGAAACAGCTTCCATTCTGCGTGATGCCACTCCGGATAGTCTGATTATCCTAGATGAAATCGGGCGCGGGACAAGCACCTATGACGGGATGAGTCTGGCACAGTCCATTCTTGAGTATCTTCACAGCGATCTTCAAGCCAAGGTACTTTTCTCCACTCACTACCATGAACTGACCGCTTTGGAAGACCGCCTCACCGGAGTTAAAAATTTTACTGTTTCCGTGAAAGAAAAAGGGGAAGAGGTTATTTTTTTAAGAAAAATCGTACCCGGAAAGGCTGACAGAAGCTATGGCGTAAATGTTGCCAGGCTGGTCGGTTTGCCCGATAAGATTATCAATAGAGCCGCACAGGTTCTGGAAAATCTTGAAACTCAGGCTTCCGCCTCCGGCATTAAAAAAGAAGCGAGCCTTTTTATCGGGGAAAAGCATTTTCCGGGTAATTCTTTTTATCTAAATCTTGAAAAGATGGAGGGGCAGCTTTCTTTTCTGCCGCCTTTGGATACACAGACGTCTTTAAACAAAACTGAAGAAAAAGTTGTTCGGGAAATTAAAGAGATCAACCTTGTTAACATAACACCTCTTGAAGCTCTTAACAAGTTGTTTACTTTGCAAGCTCGCCTACTGTCCAGGGAGAAGCATCACAACGAAAAGGAGAGATAAAAGATGCCTATCCACAAATTGGATATCAGAATTTCCGAACAGATCGCTGCGGGAGAGATCGTGGAGAATCCCGCTTCTGTTGTGAAAGAGCTTGTAGAAAATTCGCTGGATGCCGGAGCCAAACGTATCAAAGTAATCTTTAAAAGAGGCGGCCTCCAGGAAATCACTGTAATTGATGACGGCAGTGGAATTCCTGCCGGTGAGGTTCGCCTGGCACTGGAAAGACACGCAACGAGCAAAATAAGCTCTCTGCAAGACCTGCAAGCAATCTGTACTTTAGGTTTTCGCGGTGAAGCTTTACCCAGTATAGCCTCCGTCTCCAGAATGTCTATCAGTACCCGTCATCGTAATGAAGAGACGGGAAGATATATTTTTTTGGAGGGGGGAGTTGAAAAAGAAACCAAGGAAATAGGCTTCCCGCCCGGAACCCGGATTACAGTTAAGGATCTTTTTTATAATACACCGGCACGCCTGAAATTTTTAAAAGGAGTCGCTTCCGAGGCTGGAAAGATTTCCAGGATAATTCATCTCCTGGCCCTCTCCAGGCCTGACACAGCTTTTTCATTGATTAAACAAAACGAGGTGATACTGGAATTACCGGGTGACGGAAAGCTACTAAACGTTATTACTAAAATTTTCGGTAACGATCTTGCTCGTGAACTCGTGCCTCTACACTTTGAGTCTGCAGAATTTATTCTGAAGGGATACGTAAGCAACCCTGCTTACTCCCGCAATAGTAGAAATTACCAGCTGTTTTACATTAACGGCCGCTATATACGTAGCCAGTTGATACAAAAAGCGTTGGACAGGAGTTTTGCGGGCATAGTTACTTCCAAACGGTATCCGGTAGCATTTCTTTTCCTGGACATAGCTCCTGAAAACCTCGATGTAAATGTGCATCCCTCTAAAATAGAAGTACGCTTTCACCAGGAAGAGCGGGTGCGTCTTTTCCTCGAACAAAGTCTTAAAGAAGCTTTTACACCTGCGTATTTTCTTCCTATTGTATATAAACAAAACATACGGGATAAGGATACCTCTCCAGAAATAACCGCCAAGCAGGATATTAAAGAGGACTTTCACCCGGAAGACACTATCAAAACTGTCAAAGACAATTCATACCATGATTACACTCGGCGCAATTTGCAACTTCAAGTTGCCGAAAGCAGGATACCTTTCTCGGAAAAAAACATTATAAACAGCGCTCTAAGTGCAGAACCCTTTACAGAAAGATGTTTTGACGGTTTAATTAAAGGACAGCTTTTCTCTACTTATATAGCTGTTCAAAAGGAAGATAAGCTGATTTTTATAGACCAACACGCCGCTCATGAAAGGGTAATATGGGAAAAATTACAGCAACGGAAGCAAAAAGAGGAAAAAGAACAATATATCCAGGAAATACTTCCGCTAGCCGTGGAACTCCCTCTGCAGATTGCCGACACGGTAAAAGATAAATTGGCGCTTTTAAGGGAACTGGGATTAGAAATGGAGCAATTTGGCAATAATACTGTTATTATCAGAGCGGTGCCCTTTTTCCTGCGAGATATAATTACAGCTGAATTAATACTGGACATTCTGGAGGAGGTCTCTGACCCGGACTTAACAGGAGGGGAGTTCCAAAAAGAAATATTATTAAGTCTTTCCTGCAAAGCTGCAATCAAGGCTAACGAGCACTTAACGATAGAAGAAATCAGTTCTCTGCTGGCACAGTTGGAAAAATGTAAGAATCCCTTTTTTTGCCCCCACGGAAGGCCTGTTGCCATCAAAATAGAGAAGTATGATATTGAAAAGCATTTCAAAAGGCGGGGTTAAAGTGACAGGTCAGGCCGCTTTTCGTCAGGAATACCCTATTCCTCTTCTTGTCATCGTGGGGCCGACAGCCGTCGGGAAAACAGAGATTGCCATAGAACTGGCCCATCGACTGAGGGGCGAGGTCATTTCCGCAGATTCAGTTCAGGTTTACCGTTATATGGATATTGGGACAGCCAAACCTACGTTGGAAGAGAGAAGGGGAGTTCCCCATCATATGATCGATATTGTTGATCCAGATATCGACTTTACAGTATATGATTACCAGCAGATGGCAAAGAACTGTATCCGTGAGGTCCATAACAGGGGTAAACTTCCCATCCTAACCGGAGGGACCGGCCTATATATTAAAGCGGTCGTGGACGATTATACTTTCTGCAGCGGGAAAGTAAACCCCTCCTTAAGAAGATATCTGCAGGAGGAAATGGAATTAAAAGGGAAAGATACACTCTTCCGGTTGCTCAGAGAAGTGGACCCTCTGGCGGCGGAAAGGGTGCATCCCAATGATTCGCGGAGAATAATCAGGGCTTTGGAATTTTTTTATCTGACAGGAGAACCTATCTCTGTACAATGGGAGCGCACAAGAAAAAAGCAAAGCAATTATCAACTCTTTATGGTTGGTATTGCCATGGAGAGGACATATCTCTATGAACGGATTAATCGAAGAGTAGAGTTGATGCTCGAAAAAGGACTATTAAAGGAAGTAAAAGGATTGCTGGAAAGAGGTTTTAGAAGCGACTTAAAATCCATGCAATCCCTGGGCTATTTTCATCTTGCCAGCTTTCTGGAGGGAAATTGGGATTGGGAAACTGCTGTTAACACATTTAAAAAGGATACAAGGCGTTATGCCAAAAGACAGTTAACCTGGTTCCGCGCAGATCAAAGGATTAGGTGGCTTGAGCGGAAACCAGGTAACACGAAAAAAACCCCAGTTTTGGATATTATTTGTTCTATGGTGGAAGGATATTGATATCTTTTACCGAATAGAGTAAAAAGAAGAAGGAGGCGATATCAATGTCGAAAGGCTCTTTTAATCTTCAGGATAATTTTTTAAACCAACTACGTAAAGAAAATGTACCTGCAACAATATTTTTAGTTAATGGGTATCAAATTAAAGGAAGCATTCGCAGTTTTGACAGTTTTACCGTGCTTCTGGATGTGGACGGAAAGCAGCAACTTGTATATAAACACGCTGTTTCTACCATAATACCGTTCCGTAATATTAGTATTAACCTCATGTCAACAGACCAGGAAGTCACCTCGTAAGGTTTTTCGGGGTTGCTATTGCGATTTTTCAAAAGCTTTTTTCCTTTTATTTTTTCTAATATGAAATATGTGTGAGTTTCAAGATAAAGGCACTTGGGTAAGCAAGTGTCTTTTAATTGTATTACCGCAGGCGGTATGTTAAAATTTGAATACGATCGTGCGGAGGAAAAGCATTTTTATGGAGATGATTTAACTTTGAACTGGTGGCAGTTGACACACATTAAGCCAACTATTGTCGAGATAATAAAACAAGCAGAAGCAATGGCAGCGGAACAGCACCGGGAAATTGACGCAACAAGCCTGTATAATCAGGCGAAAGTCCTAAAAGCTTTTAAGAAAGTTAAGATAACTGATGATTGCTTTAACTCTAACGAAGGTTATGGTTATCATGATCTGGGAAGGGAAAAATTGGAGGAGCTTTTCGCCCAAGTATTTAAAGGTGAAGATGCTATTGTCAGGCCTCATTTCGTCTCGGGGACACACACTATTTTTAGCTGTTTTCGGGGCCTGTTAAGACCGGGTGATCGTCTAGTTTCCGTTACGGGCCAACCATATGATACCCTTTTCCGGGCTATCAGTGGAGAGAGTACATCGCCATCTGAAGCTGAAGGCACTCTTCGTGAATGGGGCATAACTTACAGTAACGTTAATTTGAAGGATTTTGGCACACCAGCTCAAACTTCTTGCCGGAAACTGCTTCAAGAACCTACCAGGGTGGTCTTTATTCAGCGCTCTAGAGGTTACGATCCCTATCGTTCAGCTCTAACAATACAGGAAATTGAAAAAATGGTTCAGAAAATCCGCAGCATCAATTCCGATCTAATTATTTTTATCGATAATTGTTACGGTGAATTCGTTGAAAAAAAAGAGCCTCTAGAAGCAGGCGCCGATGTGATCGCCGGGTCATTGATTAAAAACCCCGGGGGCGGGCTGGCCCCGACAGGAGGTTATATAGCCGGCAAAAAAAAGTATCTGGATAAAATCAGCCATGCCATGACAGCTCCGGGGTTAGGTAAAGAATTAGGGGCCTTTATCCATAACAAAAGGCTCTTTTTCCAGGGTCTATTTATGGCGCCACAGCTTACCGGTGAAGCGTTAAAAGGTGCAACAACCATTGCCGCGGCTTTAGAGTCGGTAGGATATGAAGTAGAACCCCGGTATAATGCTAAAAGAGGAGATATTGTTCAGGCAGTGCGTCTTAAAAGCAAAAAAGAACTGGAAAAACTATGCCTCGCTGTGCAGAGCGCCTCACCTGTAAATTCACATTTAACACCTGTGGCTGGAGCTACCGCGGGTTACTCTGATCCTGTTTATATGGCAGCCGGAACATTTGTCCAGGGCGCCTCCAGTGAATTCAGCGCAGATGCCCCGCTGCGCGAGCCTTTTACTGTATATATTCAAGGCGGGCTTACCTATAATCATGTAATCCTCGGCCTGGCCTCTATTCTGGAGGCAATCCTTGAGCAGGATTAGTTCACTCCAAAATTCTCAGCAAACCAATTACCTTGCCGAGTATACGCATATCGTGCTTTGCAATTATTGGCTCATAGTCCGGGTTTTCCGGTTGAAGGCGTATATGATCTGTTTCTCTGAAGAACCGTTTTACTGTAGATTCATCGCCCACCAGAGCTACTACGATTTCACCGTTTTCTGCCGAGGGCTGTTGCCTGACGATCACCAAATCCCCCGGGAATATACCCGCCTCTTTCATGCTGTCACCTTTAACACGCAGCAAAAATAGCTTGTTCCCCTTAGCCATCTCCTCCGGAAGGGCAAGGTAGCTTTCAATATTTTCCTCGGCCAGTACCGGTGTCCCGGCTGTTACCTGACCAAGTAGGGGAACAAGCCGGGATCTTAGTTTTTGCTGGGGGTTTGCAGGGTGATCTAGTACTGCAATGGCGCGGGGTTTTGTAGGATCTCTTTTAATAAAGCCCTTTTTTTCCAGCGCTTTCAGATGGGCATGGACTGTGGAGCTGGAGCTAAGACCCATTGCCTGGCAAATCTCGCGTACAGAAGGAGGATAATTTTTATGCCTAACCTCTTCATTTATAAAATTCAATATTTCTCTCTGCCGTGCAGTTAATTTTTTCAAATAAAACCAACCCCTTAAAATTGTTAGCTCAATTATTATAACATAATATGATAATATTAGCAAACAACGGTTCGGGGAAACCCGGGGAAACGGTTTCGGAAAACTAAAACATTTACGTAAAGTTAAAGAACTACTTTTCTTTATTATTGTTATTGTTAACGTGCGCCAGCATGTTTATCAGCTTGTTTATACTATCAAGATAGGCTTTAACACTGGCCTCCACAATATCTGTGCTCACACCACGGCCGATTATATTTTTATCATCATGGGTTATCTTTATGGAAACCTCGCCAAGGGCGTCCATACCACGGGTAACGGCACGCAGGTTATAATTCTCCAGGCGGGTGGTAATGTTCGTAATCCTGTCGATCGCTTTATAAGCGGCGTCAATCGGGCCGGCTCCACTGGACACTTGTTCAAAGGTTTCTTCACCTTTGCGCAGTCGTACCACTGCTGCCGGTATAGTTTTGGTTCCGCTGACTGTTTGAAGATATTCCAGCTCGTAGGTGGGCTCTGCAAATGAAATATCGATAAGCAAGGCTTCCAGGTCTTCCCGGTATACTTCTTTCTTTTTGTCTGCCAGCTCCAAAAAACGGAGGTAAAATTTCTCAAAATCTTCATCATTGAGCTGGTAATTCATGCTTTCCAACTCATGGCGCACGGCATGGCGCCCCGAACGGGCCGTAAGTATCATTTGGGCGGCCTGACCGCCTATTAACTCGGCATTAATTATCTCATAGGTACTTTTGTCTTTTAATACCCCATCCTGGTGTATCCCCGAAGAATGGGCAAAGGCATTTATACCAATGACTGCTTTGTTAACGGGAATCGGTATACCGGTCAGCTTGCTTACCATGCGGCTGGTCCGATAAATTTCTTTTAAGTTAATGTCTGTTTTAAATGGAAAATAATCTTTTCTGATGATCATGTTCAAAACAATCTCTTCTAGTGCAGCGTTTCCTGCCCTTTCACCGATACCGTTAACATTACATTCCACCTGCCTGGCCCCATTTTGCACTGCGCTCAATGAATTCATCACCGCCAGGCCAAGGTCATTATGGCAATGCACACTGATTATCACTTTATCAGCATTGGGGACTTTGGTTTTTATCTTTTTGATTAATCCGCCAAATTCTTCCGGAACAGCATAACCTACCGTATCAGGAATGTTTACCACGGTTGCCCCGGCATCGATAACGGCCTCCACAACCTTAAAAATATATTCTTCACGCGCCCTGGTAGCATCCTCTAAAGAATACTCTACGTCAGCAGTCAAGCTTTTGGCATATTTTACAGCCTGCACCGCTTCCTGCAGGCATGTTTCGGGGCTCTTGCGCAACTTTTTCTCCATATGGATATCGGAAGCTGCCAGGAAAACATGGATACGGGGCTTCTTTGCGTCTTTTACAGAATCCCAGGCACAATCAATATCTTCCTTGACAGTCCTGGCAAGAGCAGCAATCGTGGGCCCCTTAACTTCTCTTGAAATCTGCTGCACTGCACGGAAGTCTCCGGGGGATGAAATAGGGAAACCCGCCTCAATTACATCAACGTTTAAACGGGCAAGCTGATGAGCTATTTTCAGTTTTTCCCGGGGATTAAGTTTCGCTCCGGGTGTTTGCTCCCCGTCTCGCAAAGTACTGTCAAAAATGATTACTTTTTCTTTTTCCATCTGTGATCACCTTTTTCCGTAAGAAATTTCATAAAAAAACCTTTCGCTCCAATAGTAATATAGAGACGAAAGGTTACTCCCGCGGTACCACTCTACTTGACATTTCGATCGGAAATGCCCTCTTAAGTGTTCTTTTTTTAACGGCAAAGACCCGTCCCGGCCTATTTTCGCTTTTACAAGTTATCCAAGCGATTTCAGCAGGCTTCTCACAGGGGAGTTTTGGAAAGAAGAAGGGCTGCCCTCGCACCTTACAGCAACTCTCTGTTCCTTCTTTACTTTCCTACTGGTCCTGTTCATTGTTTTTAACTATTATTCATTTTAAGATATAGCTTATACATTAATTTTATTCCTGTCAACCCCTCAAAATAAAAGTTTTATATAGGAATAGGAATCTCCGTTAATAAAAAAGTGCTTAAAGCGACGCGGCGGAAGGGGGGAAGGAAAAAGGGAGGATGTGCTTATCTGTTTGCTTGCGTATATAAAAAGCATCCAACAGCCATAGTATCTTTGCATGAAATAACGTCCTATAATATATATTATGTAAACTTGTTAAAAGGAGGGACAGTTTATGGGGGAAACTGCGATATCACTTGTTGTTTTAAACTATAATCATCTTAAGAAATGTCATTTGTTGTTTTAAACCTAAACTGATCTTAAGCAATAATCTCCTTAAATAATAATTTTATTGCCCATGTTGATTAGTATAAACGCTCAATGACACAAAAAGCTTGACGAGCTGTACATGCAGTGACTGCCAGTGACAGAACCACTTTCGGGATAAAGACAAAAAGGGGAAAGAAAGGATTCGCCTCGCTCCCTCTCTTCCCCTTTTACATCAGGTTAGGCTTTATGTAAACCTGTAAAGCAAATATTCCTGCCAACAATTCCTTTCCAATTATAAAAAAGGAAATACAGCAGGAAATTTTTTAAGAACCTACTATCATTTCATCTTTCCTATCGTTTCATCTCTTACTTTTTTGCGATACGTTTACCCTCTTTGGGCCATGACACAGATTTAGACGGGGCTTTATACTTTCTATTATTCTTACCTCTTACCGCAGTAAGCTTATGTATTCGATCGTTGGCCTTGCTGCTAAATTCTTCGAGAGTGTTCTTCGTACCTGACCATAAACCTATAGCAGAAAGGCCGGAAACCACACCAAATAAGATCGCTTTTTTAGGATCGCCGGGTGCAAGATAATAAAAACCTGCAAGTATGCCCAGTATAAGTGCAACTAGCGGAGAAAGTTTTTTAGGAATTCCCACTCTTTTTAAAAGTTCGACCATTCCCAGTATAATCGGAACCAGGGCTATACCATAAGCGCTAAATTCCTCCACCTTTTCCTACCTCCCCTGAATATTTTACTTACTAAAAAATATTCAGCTGGCGGTATAAAAAGAACATTTCTCTATAAAACGTTTCATCACTTTATGTAATTTATGTATTCTTGGCCTTTTGATCACATTGATAAATGGCCGTCAGTATTATCGCTACAGCTTCATATAATTCAACGGGTATTTCCTGGTTAAGCTCAAGCTTAAACAATTCATAAGCTAACAGAGAGTTTTTTTCGACAGGAATATCATGTTCTTCTGCCAGAGAGATAATCTTTTCGGCAACCCGTCCTTGCCCCTTAGCTGTAACAACCGGAGCCCTGTCTTTTTCCTGCTGGTACCGCAAAGCTACGGCACGTTTTATTTTCTTATAATCGTTCAACAGATAAACAGCCTCCTTTAAACCTGTGTATCCAACCTGGTACCCCTTTCCTGTAATAGATGAGCTATCTCCTCTTTTAAGCGGTCCGGTAATAAGCCCCACTTTAAAAGGATAACGTTTCTTTCCTTTAAGTCTTTGGTAAGAGTTCGCAGTTCCCCCAATTCACTTTCCAGAGCATGGCCTGTTTTCTCTGATTCGACCAGTAGTTGACTGTAATAAATATTATCCCTTTTCATAAATTGAATGATTATTAGACCAAGGTTGCTTGTTTTAACAACGAAATCCATTCTCCAATTACAAACAGTTGTTGCCGGTTTTTTGCCGTTTCTGCCTATTTCTTCTTCGGAATCGGAAAAATCCCGTAGAATGACGGGGATAAGCGCCTCTTGTCCCTCAATGAAAAGCCGTAGATAAGAAATATTTTTACCTTCGTTTAATTTAAGGCGACCCGCGAAGCGTTTTAAAATCCTGTAATACGGTTTCCCATCCTGGATTTTTATAAATTGCAGCAGGAGGTATTCTCCAACTTTAACCGGAGAATTAACCCTAGCCCAAAAATCCCCTTTCTCTTGTGAATTTAACAGCGCATAGATATCTTGCAATGCTTTGACTTGAGCCATGATCCTGTCAGTGGGGTTATTGTTACTGGGGAGCTTTTCAGCCAATATTATTTTGTTTTCTGTAAATGCCTTGAAAAGGCTGATTAAACTCATTGTTTCTCCTCTAACCCGGCTAAAAATATTTATTTTTACTATTATTATATCGGCCTATTACGGACGGATTAAATGTTGCGTGGCCTTTACTCTCCTTTTTCCTTACCCGCCTCCCTATTTATCACAACCTGGAATAAATAATCATTTTTCTGATTAATCCTCTTGTATTTGTAATTATCCTATCCTTTGGTATATTTTAGCTATAAATTGTGCTAAACTATATTTATAATACTTGATTGGAGCGATTATGTGAGGAAGAGACCATGGTTACTTGTTTTAGGGGTAACATTGCTGTTTTTCTTTATTTGTTGCTGTACTTCCTGTTTCGCAAAAAAAGTGAATTCTTTAAAGGAAAAGGAATCGTTATCCGGTATTTCTGAAAAGGATCTTTTTTCTTTAAAAAATGAATCTCCCTATGAGGATCATGCTTTGGATTACCCTGTTGCGGAGATGACGCAAAATAGCAGTTTTGTTGTGGCCACAGTAGGTGACATTATGGTCCACAGCCCCCAGCTTACCAGTGCCTTTAATGAAAGTGAGGGACAGTATAGTTTTAAAGATTGCTTTTCGCATGTGGCTCCCTATTTACAAAAAGCAGATTTTGTAATAGGCAACCTGGAAACAACTTTTAGCACTACGGAATCCGGTTATAGCGGTTACCCTTTTTTTAACTCTCCTCCCGAGTTGGCTGACGCTTTAAGAGACAGTGGTTTCGACTTATTGTTCACAGCCAATAATCATTCCATGGACAGTGGAGAAGAAGGTGTTTTAAATACAATCAAGCTAATTGAGGAGAAGGGTTTAAATTGCACGGGTACAGCCCGCAGTGAGGAAGAGAGGAAAAAAGGGTTTTTGTTATACCAAAATGATATTAAGGCAGCTTTTTTTGCCTACACTTATGGGACAAACGGGATACCTTTGCCTTCCGGGAAAGAATATATGGTTCCCTTGATTGAGAAGCAATTAATTGGCGAAGACATTACCAGGGCCAAAAATGAGCTGCAGGCTGACATCGTTATAATTGGACTGCACTGGGGTGATGAGTACCAGCGCCTGCCTTCAACTTATCAAAAAGAGCTTGCCATGGAACTTGTGGATATGGGTGCAGATATTATTATCGGAACCCACCCGCATGTTATTCAGCCGGCAGAAGTTGTTAAAACAGAAAAAAGGGAAGGGCTGGTCCTCTATTCACTGGGCAATTTTATTTCTAACCAGAGATGGCGCTACGCTGATGCCGGAATTATTGTTTACCTCAAAATTGAGTTAAATAACTCTGACTTAAAGAGTCCCAAAGTAACAATTTTAAAAGCTGTGCCTACCTGGGTGCACAGGTATCTTCAAGGCAATAAATGGAAATATACGGTTTTGCCTGTGCAGGCGGTGTTGGAAGCAGAAAATCCCCGGGAGAGCTATCATCTGTCGGAGCAAGATTATCGGCGCCTGCAGGAAGTACTACGTGAAACTAGGGAGATTTTCTGGCGCTTATGGTACTACTAGACGGTGGATATTTGTAGTATCTTTTCCGGAATATTTTGTTCATCATAAACTTCATCGACGATAATATCTATCTTCTCCATCAGGTCTAACTCATATCGCTCCACAGGTTCAAATTCTTTGGAACCTAGAATGCGGACCCGCGGCCTTAAAGGGAATCCTACTGTATTGTGTACCACTATTCCAATCTCCCCATTGCTCAGTCCCACAAAAGTACCTATTGGATAGGCGGCAATATGTTGTAAAAACTTCTCTAGTACGTTGATATCAAATAGTTCTACTTGGGATTGCAGAAGCTCCACTGCACTGTGCGCCGGCAAAGCTTTACGATAAGGCCGGTCCGATACCAGGGCATCGTAAACATCGACAACGGCACAAATTTTAGAAAAAAAGTGGATCTGTTCACCTCTTAAACCTTCCGGATAGCCCCCGCCGTTTTTTCGCTCATGATGCTGGAGAATTATTAGGGCTGATGCCGGGCTAATAAAGGATTGCCTGTTAACCATGTCGTAACCAAGAAGAGGATGTCTTTTAATCTCGGCGTATTCTTCAAACGTGAGTTTTCCTTCTTTATTTAATATACTATCCGGGATTTTTACTTTCCCTAAATCGTGCAGCAGGGAGCCCAAACCTATCTCATGCAGTTTTGATTTTGAAAATTGAAGCGAAATAGCGGTAGTGATTGCCAGTATAGCAACATTAACAGAATGCGCGAAAGTATAGTTGTCAAAAGTCCTGATATCTGACAAGTTTACCACCAGGTTCTTGTTGGTTAATAGTTGATCAATAATCTCGTCCAGCGCATTTCTTATTTCTTTATGGGTAAAAAGTAATTTGGGAATAGATTTCTCGGGTTGCTTCTCCACGTCAGTTAATATTTTTCTTATTATATTGTTGGCTTTTTGTCTGGTTTCATCCAAAATAACATCCTCAATATCAATATCGGGAATGATATTGTCTATGATGTAAACAGCAGGGATATTTAATTTCTTCAAGTTTCTGATATACTCTTGTTTAAGCTCTTTACCGGTATTAAGCAGTAAAAAACCGGAAGAGTCATATACCGGCCTCCCAACTATCATTCCCGGCTTAAGAGCCTCTACCGCTATTTTTCTCATAGACACTTCCCCCAGATTTCCTGTTTACCAGTTCTAAAACACTTGTATGAGCGCTAATTTAGGAGCCCTGTACAGGGCATAATAATAATGTGGTTACTTTAGCTGAGCAAAAAGACAAATTAAAAATTGGTATTTTTACCGACAGCTATACACCGTATATTAGCGGTGTTGTACGTTCTATAGAAACATTAACGAGGGAACTGCAAAACAGAGGCTGTGAGGCCTTTGTTTTTGCTCCAAATTATCCCCTTGCTTCCAGGGAGGGAAAAGTCTTTCGCTATCTCTCTTTACCGGCTCCCACACAACCCGGTTTTTACCTGCCTATTCCAATTTCCCCCCGCCTGCCGGCATTGGTCCAGAGCCTCAAAATAGACCTTATCCATGTGCATACACCTTTTATTTTAGGCTCCCTGGGCTCATTAACAGCAAAATTGTTAAAGCTGCCCCTGGTTTTTACTTATCATACCTTATATCACCGCTATTCGCATTATTTGCCTCTAGGGAAAAATATCGGCTCAACAATAATCAATTACTGGAACAGGC
>DLUO01000056.1:745-2854 GCA_003444595.1 Bacillota bacterium | reverse complement strand
AAGGAAGCTTTCCTGGAAACCTTAGGACCTCTCGGGACCTGTCAATAATATTTTAAATCTTTTAATTATTTTTGTCAAGGGGGTTTTATAAAAAATTTAAAAATATTTAATTATTTTTAGAAACCTTTTTTAAGGCCGATATAGCCAATGATATATGGTATAATTTGTTGCAAGAGGAAAAATAATCTCGATAGAGTTTAAATTTATAATAATTGCACGAATCAACGGGGAGGTCTTTATGGCCGTAATTACAATTTCCCGTCAGTTTGGCAGCGCGGGAGAGATAATAGCGCAGATGGTTGCGGAAAAATTAGGTTATTTGCTGGTCAACAAAAAGATGATCGGTGAACATCTGCTGCGATATGGTATTGAGGAGCCGGTATCTGCTCTTTTTGATGAACGAAAAATAAGGATGCAGAATGAAAACGATTATGTTTATAATGTTGATTACCTGCGCTATCTTGAGGCCTTACATGATTTTATGTTCGATCTGGCTATCAGAGAGAATCTTGTTATTCTGGGGCGGGGAGGGCAAATACTATTTAAAGATTTCTCCCCGGCGCTTCATGTAAAAATTATCGCTCCCTTAAAAAATCGTCTGCAGCGCGTTCAAAAGCTCTATAACCTTGATGAAGCGGCGGCGGCACGTTTGATATCGGAGCAGGACCACGACCGCGAAGAATATTTGAGACACGTGTTCGGCTACGACTGGTTCGATTTGGAGCTTTATCACCTGGTCATTAATACCGGGATAGTTGGTATTGAAGAGGCAACTGCTCTGGTTGTCAAGGCTTTCCTTCTGCAAGAAAATACAGATCCGGTTTCTCTAAAGGATGTCGAAGAGCAACTCCTTGCTGAAAATATTAGCTGCAGCCCAGTTCTTGATGCCGCCGGCACTTCGCCTGTATTTGCCCATCCCAGTGAAGAGGAGTTTGCCAGGGTGCTCGACTTTTACCGGATACAATGGCTTTATGAGCCCCGGACATTTCCTCTGGAATGGGACAGCGAGGGTAACGTTACCGAAGCTTTTTCACCTGATTTTTACCTCCCTGAGCAAGATCTTTATGTGGAAATTACTACTCAAAAGCAAAAACTCGTCTGGAAGAAAAACAAAAAAATCAGGCGTCTCAAGGAACTCTATCCCGATATAAATATTAAAATAATTTATGGCCGCGATTACAAGAGTTTGCTTTTAAAATACGGGATTGAGCATAAATGAAGCTTAGCAGCAGGCCTTACAATATAAAGTAAAGAAAAGGAGGAACGGTTTCTAAATGGAGCAGGGGCATGCCCTGGAGGTTTTACTTACAGAGGAGGAAATAGCCGACAAAGTCTCCTTCCTGGGGGAGCAGATCTCGCGCGATTATGCGGGGTCCGGAGAACTGGTTCTGGTGGCCGTTTTAAGGGGCAGTGTTTACTTTGCTGTGGATTTAAGCCGCTGTCTTGCCATTCCTTTTGTGCTGGATTTTATCGGGATTTCCAGTTATGCAGCGAAAACCGACCCCCTGGGTATTGTCCGCATTACCAAAGATCTTGATACCAATATTGCCAGCAAAAACGTTTTGCTGGTAGAGGACATTGTGGATACCGGTCTGACCCTCAATTATCTGCTTAAGAACTTGCGGACAAGGAAACCCCTGAGCCTCCGGGTCTGTGCCCTCCTGGACATGCCGGCAAGACGTATTGTAAATGTTCCGGTGGATTACAGGGGCTTTGAAATGCCCGATGTCTATGTGGTGGGTTACGGTTTGGATTACCAGGAACGATACCGTAACCTGAAAGAAATTGCTGTCTTAAAGTAAAGCTAAGGACATACGGAACAATAAAATGAGCAAAACTATTTTTAGTGAGCTAGAAAGGCACTTTTGACTTTACCCCCGCACTCATTTATAATAATGGGAAAATGGAGCAGCGCTTTGCTGTATCACTATCCGATAGACAGGAGTGAACAATGAGCTACAAGATAGGCGTTGACCTGGGAGGCACAAAAATACTTGTCGCCCTGGCAGATGCGGGAGGGAAGATAATAATCAGTAGAAAGTTTCCCACCAGGGCGGCAGACGGCCTGCATAATGTCATGCGTTATCTTACCGGCTCTATTGAAGAAGT
>DLUO01000056.1:0-434 GCA_003444595.1 Bacillota bacterium | reverse complement strand
AGGGTTCCCGTCCTGGTGGAAAATGATGCCAGTGCTGCTGCGTATGGCGAATACCTCTTCGGCGCTGGAAGAGGGAAAAGGAACATGGTTAATATTACGCTGGGAACGGGTATCGGCGGTGGGATAATTACAGAAGGCCGGATATATCGGGGAAGTGGCGGCTTTGCTGGAGAAATAGGCCATCTCATCGTTTTACCCCAGGGGCCGCTCTGCGGCTGCGGTAGGCGCGGCTGCCTGGAGACTCTGTCCTCGGGAACGGCTATTGCCCGCGAAGGACGCCTGCTCCTGGAGACCGGAGGGGGTGCCGTTTTACGAGAGATAGCCGGAGGAAGTGAGGAGCTGACAGCAAGTCATGTTTTTCAGGCAGCAAGAGAGGGAGACGAGGAGGCAGCGGCAATTATTAATAAAGCTGCCTATTTTCTCGGTCTGGCCCT
>DLUO01000155.1 GCA_003444595.1 Bacillota bacterium | reverse complement strand
TATTTTTCTTTTTGCACCGCCCTCCTGACCCGTACTTTTAATCCGCTGAACAGCGTAATTGTCGAAGCCATTAATGGCCGGCCGGCTCTGGAGAGCCCCTACAGAGAGGCTTTACAGGCTATCGGCTTCACCGGCCAGTACAACTGCCTGGAGCTGAGGCGGCAGTATTAAAAACAGTACTCCTTTGTCCTGAGTATTAACCCTGGGTATGAAATTTAGAGGGCGGTTTTGTTACTTATCAATCAGAGGGCTATCATAATCAAGAGCAGGGAGGGTAAAATGAAGGCGCTTGTCATAGCCGAAAAGCCCAGCGTTGGCCGGGATATTGCCAGAGTGCTGGGCTGCCGGGAAAAGAAAAACGGCTACATCGAAGGCGACAAATATGTTGTCACCTGGGCCATCGGGCACCTGGTGAGGTTGAAGATGCCGGAAGAGTACGACCCCGGGCTTAAGAAATGGCGGACGGAAGATTTGCCGGTAATCCCGGACAAAATGCAGCTAAAACCGGTGGAAAGCACTGCAGCACAGTTCAAGATTGTCCAGGAACTGTATAACAGAAAAGACATCGGCGAAGTGATCAGTGCTACCGATGCCGGAAGAGAAGGTGAGCTGATCTTCCGGTATATCTATGAGCTGGCCGGCTGCACAAAGCCAGTCAAACGCTTGTGGATAAGCAGCCTGACCGATACCGCCATCAGGGAGGGATTCTCCAGGCTGAAACCCGGCAGCGAGTATGAAAACCTCTACCACGCCGCCAGGTGTAGAAGTGAGGCCGACTGGCTGGTCGGACTGAACGCCACGCGCGCTTTTACTGTCCGGCACAGGGAGTTGCTCTCCGTGGGCAGGGTGCAGACGCCGACGCTGGCGCTGCTGGTGAACCGGGAAAAAGAGATCCGGGACTTTGTCCCGAAGGACTACTGGGAAGTGCTGGCTGCATACCGCGAAGGCTTTACCGGGAAATGGGAAGGTGATGCTGACGGCAGAACTTTTGAGCAGTCCAAAGCCGAAGCGGTTAAAAAGAAGGTAGAGGGAAAAACCGGAACCATTACCGGTGTCAAGCACGAAGAGAAAAAAGAGCCGCCTCCTCTTCCCTACGACCTGACCGAACTGCAAAGAGACGGAAACAAAATCTACGGTTATTCCGCGCAGCAGGTGCTCGACCTGGCACAATCCTTATATGAAAAGAAGCTGATTACCTACCCGCGGACAAACTGCCGGTATCTCTCCAGCGATATCGACACATTAGAAATCCTGCTGAAGCTGAAGGGCTACAGCCGCTATACTGATCCGGTTAAACTGCAAAACTGGTCTATGCAGGCCAGGGCCGTGAATGATGCAAAGGTCACGGATCATCATGCCCTCATCCCCACCGGGGAGAACCGGGCCCTGGCCGGAGATGAAGCCAGGATATACGATCTCGTCGCCAGGCGCTTTATTGCCGGTTTTTACCCTGAACACCTCTTTACCGTCACGGCGATTACAGTTGAGATTGAAGGGGAAAATTTTCTCAGCAGGGGTAAAACAGTAAGGCAGGCGGGATGGAAGGAGCTCTATGCTGCGGCCGAAAAGGAACAAGAGGGGGGGCGGCCAGGTAGGGCAGACAATGAAGGCCGTGAAGATCAGGAAGAGCAGGAAAATCAGGAACAAACTCTGCCGGCGGTGGAGAAGGGAGAGCAGGTAAGCGTCCAGGAGGTTATAATCAAGCGAAAGCAGACCAAGCCGCCGAAAAGATACACTGAGGCGACCCTGCTCAGCGCCATGGAAAACGCCGGGAAACTGGTCGATGATGAGGAACTCAGGGAGCGCATGAAAGAGAACGGGCTGGGCACCCCGGCGACCAGGGCGGCAATCCTGGAAAGGCTGCTCAAGGTTGGCTACATCGAAAGGAAAGGGAAAACGCTTTATCCTACGCCAAAAGGGATGGCCCTGATGGAGATCATGCCGGAGAAGCTGAAAAGCCCTGAATTGACCGGAGAATGGGAGAAAAAGCTGTACGATATCGAGAGGGGAAAACTGGCAGCGGAAAAGTATATGGCCGAAATCAAGCAGTACACCAAAGAACTGGTGGAAATAGCCAGGGAGAGCGCGAGCATCGCCGTTTCCGCCGCTGCCGGGAAGTCCATCGGCAGGTGCCCCCTCTGCGGGGCCGGTGTAATCAAAAACAGGAAGGGCTATGGCTGCAGTGCCTGGAAGGATAAGGGTTGCAAATTTTTCCTGGGAAAGATAGCCGGGAAGAAGCTGTCCGAAAAGCAGGTCAGGGACCTGCTGGAAAAGGGGCAGACCAAAACAATCAAGGGGTTTACCGGCAAAAGGGGCAACAAGTTTGACGCTGCCCTGAAAATTGTGGAGGGGAAAATTGAGTTTTTATTCCCTGAAACCCACGGGAAATCATAAGAAGCCATCCAGATTATCGCTGCCGGCCTGACAAAGGAAGCCGTTCCCTTAATAAAAAACCTCCTGTTATAACAATCACAACAAAGGGAAAAAATACCGGGCAGGCATAGCTTTTGCTTAATACTCTGCGCTGTACGCTACTCGTTCGCGGTATGTCTTGTCGCGACTTCTATTTTGCCGGAAAAAAGGCCGGTGTCGTTGTCTCATGGTTTGGCAGGTTTTTGTCATTGTATAAAGAAATATAGAAATTGAGGCTATCAAAAGAATTACAGTATTATTTGGAAAGGGCCGGTGGAATGAATTTTTTTGATGTGTTCCCGTACAATTTCTTTTCGCTCTTTTCTTCGCCCAACAGGGAGATATACGTGGAGGCGCTACTGGTGCTGTACCGACAGTATAGGCAGGAGACACGGCTGAAGAAGGCGGAACTGGTGTCGCGGCTCGTGGCCAACATGGAAAACAGGATGCTGGAGCTGCAGTGCGAGGAAGGCGAACTGTACGGGCTGGAAGAGGAGATTAATCTATCCGGCAGGGCTCACTTTCTGTTGCGGAAATTTTTGGAAACGGGATGGCTGGAGCTGGAACCGGATATTTCCTCCTTTGAAGAGTGTTATGTGCTCCCCGGTTACGCCAGCAAGCTGCTTAACCTGTTTTATGATATTCTGCACGGGAAACCCGTGGAGTACAACGGGTATGTTTATTCCACCTATTCCAGTTTAAAAACAGCCAACCAGGAGCGGGACGAGCATATGTACGATGCGCTTAAGTTTGCGCATCAGGCAACGCTGCAGCTCTGGGCAAATTTAAGAGAGCTGCTCGATAATATCCGTTTGTATCATCAGCGCCTGCAGGAGCAGTTGGAAGTGAAAGAGATCCTGGCTGATCATTTTGACAGGTTCAGGCTGCTTATTTCGGACAAGATCTACCATCCGCTGAAAACCTTTGACAGTGTGCCGCGTTTTAAGCAACGTATTCTCGGCATTCTAAAAGAATGGCTACGCGACCCCGGCGTGCTGAGTGAGCTGGCTGAGACGGCGGTCAGGCGCGGGGAGCACGCGGAGAAAGGGGAAGCGCGCGGGCGGGTTATCAGTATGATTGGGGAGATTTTGGACATTTATGATCGATTGGACGAACTGCTGGAGCAGATAGATCGGAAAAATGCCGGGTATACCCGGGCGTCCGTGGAGAGGATGCAGTACTGCCTGAATACAGACAGGGACATAAAGGGCAAGCTGGTAGAGTTATTAAAGGCGCTGCCGGAGATACGCCGGGAAAGCTCCCCACTGGCCAGAAAGATGGCTGAGGAGTTGCCGCTGTACACGGTGGGCTATGTGGATGAGTTTTCCCTTTACAGCGAACCAAAGAAAAGAGAACACCAACCGCTGGCAGAGGAGCAAGTAACGGTTACCGAGGAGGATATCAGGGAAGAGACTGATGATTTCAAAAAGAGGCTGCAGAAAGTATACTCTCATCAAAAAATTATCCGCTTTATCCTGGAGCAACTGGGTGAGAGATACAGCCTGACCACGGAGGAGCTGAGGCTGCTCTCGGATGACGATTTTATTAAGCTGCTGCTGGCTGTGGTGAAAAACGATGAAAAGGGGCTGCCGTACCGGGTAGAGTTCAAGGAGGGGTATCTTTATGTGGACGGCTACCGGCTGCCCGAGCTGGTAATCGCCAGGGAAACGAGGTTTGCCGATGTGGGAAAATGAATGGGAGCAGTTGAGTGAAAAAGACCGGGAGATGTTTGCACGGATCGTCAACATTCTCATGCAGAAGACGTTTATTGTGCGTGACGAGGTGGATCCCCGGAGCAAGAATATTGTCATCAACAGGGATTACAGGTTCCTGGAGAGGCATCGCTCACTTTTCCAGCGCTATTTAAATGTTATCGGCTGGGATATTCAACTGGATGCTCACAGCGGCGTGGCCGCTCTATATAACCGTTACGAATATAACCGCAAGCGTATCGACAAAAACACAACCTTCTTTTTGTATGTGCTGCGCCTGATCTACGAAGAGCAGATGGAAAAGCTGTCCATACACAAGGAAGTTATGACCTCCGTTGGCGAAGTGGTGGAAAAGATGCATTATCTGGGCCTCCTGGAACGGAAACCTTCTGATAAGATGCTGCGGGACTGCTTCTCTACCCTGAAAGGGTATAATATTATCGAGCGCCTGGACGGCAACTGGACAAGTCCCGAAACCAGGCTGATTATCTACCCGTCCATTATCTTTCTGGTTACTAACGAAAAAATCTGTGCGCTGTACGACC
>DLUO01000062.1:426-6435 GCA_003444595.1 Bacillota bacterium | reverse complement strand
AGATGTGTATATTTTATCACCTCCAAACCTCAAAAAGATTTTATGCTTCGAAGGTAGGTATAAGGCAGGTATAAGGCAGGTATATTGAATATTCATCGTTTTGACAACCGGAAATTGCAATGATCCTGGCATTCGGCTCCCTTGCCCGACTTTACAATTCTCTTGCCTGCCCGAGGGCATTTAACCACCGAATCTTTGTGGTGGGGACAAACAGTCCAACCAGGAGCTTCCAAGTTATAGCCCTTGCACTTGGAGCAACGGATCCCTTCAGGTGTTGCTTCAAGCTCTGAACTGAACCTTATCTGCCTGCAATCCGCACAATAACCATACTCCCATTCTTTAATTTCCTCAATGTAGCGTTCTATCCCCCGTTTAAGGTAGCGCAGACGTTCTTCTTCGTGCATGTCTTGGATGAGAGTCGGAGCCTTATGAAAAGGTGATATAGAACCAAAGCAATATTCACTTTCAGTTTTATTATTTGTCAAGGAAACCACCTCCAATTTTGTTCGTTCATGATAGTGAACAGCCGTTCCTTTCACTTATATTATAATGCCAAAAGAGAAAATTATAAATAGTAGATACGGAGCAAATATTGAGATATTTATTGTTAATATTATACCTACCCCCGTAGCTTTTCTCCGACATAGTATTACGCTGTTTTTTTCTCCTTTCCTAGAGAATTCATTTTTTGCGGATAAAAAAAACAGCGGTCTTGCCGCAAGACTGGAATTTGAAAATATCATTTCGCAGTGAGTCTTCGTCCTGCTCTGGTTGATGAAGGGGTTTTCATGTGGAATAAGCTTGATGGAAGTAGGACACTTTATCCAAATAGGCAGAGTAATCTTTTTAATGGGAGGTTGGTTTACTTTTTTGCGTTATTAGGAAAGCGTCAATTCTGCTGCAACCACGGCGAAGGTATGAGAACGATTTTAACCCTGGTCCCCGCTTGTAAGGGTGCAGAGTCGGCCGGTACATCGATCAACGCGTCACAGTAAAGGGTGGAACGGATAATACCCGGATTTTGTTTTTCTGCGAGCTTCACCTTTAAAACACCCTCGTCGAAAAAGGTACGGCCCCTTAAAAAGTTCCTTTGCGTACTGGTTTTCAAATAATTATCATGCAACACAGCAGTTGTAATGGTCAGCGGTGGCCGGGTAATACCCATCAATCCAGCAATTGCCGGGATTGCCAGTAAGTGGAAGGTAGCAAAAGCAGCTGCCTGGTTGCCGGAAAGACAAATGATTAACTTTCCATTTTTAACGGCACCCAGGGCCGGCGTACCAGGACGCATTGCGATACGGTGAAAGAGGATTTTCACTCCCTGAGAAAGCAAAGCATTTCTAACCAGATCGAAATCACCCACAGATACCCCGCCGGTTGTGATAATCATATCGGCGCTTTTCAACATTTCGGAAATCCTGCGGGCAATCAACTCCGTGTTATCGCCAACAGTTCCGGCCATAATCGGTCTGGCGCCCACCTGCCGGACATAGCTTGCAATTGTATAAGAATTGCTGTCAAAAATCTGGCCTGGTTTTAACTGTTTATCAATTTCAACCAGCTCGTCGCCGTTACTGATAATGGCAACCTTTGGCCGCCGATAGACAGGTACAACCGATATACCAAGGGCCGCCAAAATACCGACGCTGGATGGATCTATAACGGTTCCCTTGCTAAGCACTCTTTCGCCCTGTCGAATATCTTCTCCGGCAAAACAATAATTAGAATAGGCCGGCAAAGGGGAAACGACCTCAATTTTCTGCTCTATTTTCCTCACATCTTCTAACTTGATTACCACGTCGGCACCAGGAGGAAGCGGAGTGCCGGTCATGACAATTGCTGCCTGGTTTTTGCCAAGTTCCACTTTGCCGTTACCGTTGCTCTCGGTTGTAATTTCCTTGTTAATTTCCAGCAGTACCGGGCTGTCGGTTGTAGCTCCGGCAATATCTTCAGATCGCACAGCATAACCGTCAAGGGGAGAGCGGTTAAACGGCGGAAGGTTTACAGGCGCATGGATGTCTTCCGACAGAACCCGCCCCAAAGCTGACCGAATGCCAATCTTTCCTGTTCCGACGGGTTGAGCGTACTGTAAAATCATTTCTACGGCTGTTTCCAGGTGTACAGGTTGAGGAGAGTTCGTTTTCAATGCTGCTTCCTGAGGCACAAAGCTATTCATGTCAACACCTCTTTAACGTTTTCTCTGCTACATTCGCTTAAGTTGCTGCAAAAAGAGTTAAAACAGTATTATTATGTAGAATCCCTGTAATTTCTAAGTCCTTTTGCTCTGGCTAAATATGAATCTTCCGCTTATTAATTATATAATGTTGAGGGACGCTATGTCAACATGGGCATAGCATCCCTCAGCGACCCTCTTTCCCCTTTGTTTTTGAATCTGGAAAGCCGGGGTGAAATTGCATCAAGATTAAAAAAAATACTGGGTGTGGCCGGCTGGCTTTCCTCCGGTAAAGGCCGACCACACCCTTATCTTCATCTATTTTTATGCTAATACAACCACCATGGCGCTTAAGTATAAAGTTCTGGCCTAGCCAAGCTTAACGATACGGCAGGCATTGCCTCTCATTGTAATATAACCCGAGACTTCGTCTCTCACTCTGCTATCCAACAGTAAATTACAGTTGGCCGCCGCCCAGCCGTGCGGGACAGATACCACGCCCGGCATTATATCATTGGTGACCCTGGCTTTGATTTTGATCCTGCCGCGCGGGGTTTGTATGCCAATCATCTCACCATCGATGATATCGTATTTCTTGGCGGTAACAGGGTTTATTTCCGCTTCCGCTTCCGGATTTTGCACCCGCAAGGCCGGCACATCCCGCATCTGAGCACCGATCCACTCCTCACGTCTGGCCCCGGTCAGCAGCGTCTCCGGATATTGCTCAGCGAAGACGGGATCAGCCACTTTGCTCTGCTGCGGCTCCACATGGACCGGCAGGCCCGAATGCCCCAATTCTTCCATTCTGGCAGAATAGAGTTCAATCTTTTTGCTGTCGGTAGCAAAACCTACCTTTTCATAGATTTTGTATTCCTTCTCTGCAAAATACAGCCCGGCGGGATGCTCTTTTAGTTGCTCCATAGTAACACCTGTCGTGGAGAAAAAGTGCTCTGCCACTTCTTCATCCGTCTTCCAGGGGAAGTACTCGCCCAAGCCACACCTGTGTCCCAGTTCACTCCAGATTTTCCAAATCGGCATGCTCTCATAAAGCGGCTCGATAACCTTTTTGCGCAACAGGATATAAGGGACACCGTAAGAGATGGCATAGGGGAAACCGCCGATACCGGTCTCTTCCAGAGAAGTGCAGGCAGGAAGAGCATAGTCAGCCAACTGCGACGTTTCGGTCATCTGCGGGTCTATACTGACAAATAACTCCAGGTTTTTCAAGGCCTCTAAAAAGCGGTTGGTATCAGGGAATGTCAACGCCGGATTGCTGCCGGAGCTGAAAAGCGCCTTAATCGGATACGGTTTCTCCGAGATGATGGTCTCCGTCATCATGGAGGCGGAACCGTAAGGAGGAGTGCGTTTGCCGAACTGGTGGAAAATAGGGTACTCATCGTATCCCAGGTTCTTTTCCTCTACCGGCACACGCAGGTCAGCAAAGCGGGGTTGCGGACAGGTGACCCATCCACCCGGGGTATCAACATTGCCGGTAATGGCCATCAAGACGGCAAAAGCCCTTTCCGTCTGGAGGCCGTTGGCATACTGGTTCAGGTGGCCAACGCCTTCCACGATACAAGACCTTTCACTATTCGCAAAAATTCGTGCAAAACGCCTTACTTCTGAGGCTGGAACACCGGTGACCTCTTCAGCTTTTTCCGGCGTGTATGCCTTAACATGCTCCACCAGCCTGTCAAAGCCTGTGGTCCATTTGTCTACAAATTCCTTGTCCCACAAGTCTTCCGCGATGATGACGTTCATCATGGCCAGCGCCAGGAAAGCGTCGGTGCCGGGACGGATCGGCTGGTAAATACCCTCCTTGGCCAGCGGAATCCGTCTTGGATCAATAACAATTAGCTTGGCTCCCCTCTGGACAGCCTCGCGTATTATGTTCCCCTGCGGGAAGTAACTTGCATCGGGATTATGCCCCCAGAGAATAATGCAGTCTGCATTCCGCGGCTCTTCCACCGGATAGCGCCCGAAGGTAATCTGGCGGGCCAGAATGCGTGTGCGGAAACAAATACCTTCCGGGTTGAAGAAATTCTGGGAGCCAAAAGCTTTGGCGAAACGCTGATTAAAGGCTGCCATCTCAAAATGTTCGACCCCAACCGAACCTGTCCAGGTAGCCAGAGTGCGGGCGCCGTACTTTTCTCTTAACTCCAGCAATTTGGCCCCTATTTCGTCAAAAGCCTGGTCCCAGGAAATTCGCTGGAAACGCCCGTTCACTTTCTTCATGGGGTACTTTAAGCGGTTTGGTGAATAAACCATATCCACCAGATATTTACCTTTCTCGCACAGTTCCCCCTTGTTCAGAAAGTTCTCCTTTGTACCCTCTACTTTAACCAGCTTACCGTCTTCTACATATGCGTCGATGCCGCAACTGTTAATGCATAATCCACAATCTGTTTTGATTATTTCCATTCGCTCAACCTCCAAGATTGATTAATTCTGCTGGCGACATGCTGCCATAGCAGCCTGGCCGCCGGGCTCAACTGGTTCCTCATCCAAAATGCCTTCCCATGAATCCCCCCTATCTATGTATGTCGTGGTGTATTGTGATCAATTTTAGCAGCACATATAAAATATACCTTTATACATTATGTCTTTTACGACATAGCGTATATAAAAAAATAATTCTTACTTTTTTATAGTCCGAAAGAATTGCGTGTACATTAAATAATATCACCGCAATCAGGTTATGTCAATAATGTCATAATGAATGCTGAGGTTATGATATAAATTTCCAAAAAGTACCGTTGCGAAGGATGTGCGCTAAAACCAGCTAATTCTATTTAGGCGGTTTTAACCCTCGCCGGCGGTAGACATCATCCTTAGAAGAAATTTTTAGCATAGGTTTTCTGACCCTAATTCCTGAAAAAAAGGCCAACTCTTCCAGGTGGAAGATACCGTAATATTCATCCACAAAAATAATAACATAGTCGAGATACTCTTTAACTTTTTTACGCTTCCAACGCCTGAAACCGTAGTCAAAGGATCTGTAGGATTTTTCTTATAGCATTCATTATCCTCCCAGTCACGGTAGGCCATGGTTAGGGCATAAATAACCATTGTTAAAACGGCATGAGAAACCATAGCCCGGTAGCTTTTCTTAGTTTGTCAAAATCGTTTTCGACCAGAAGGTTATAACTTTTATTCAGTGCCATGTAGACGCATTCGCCCGTGCGGAGCAAAATGGGCTTGTCCCCAGAGGAAGCCTCGCTTATTTCTATCGGTAACCATTGGATCGGTTGCTCGGGAGGTGTATCGATTTTTGTTTTAGCCTTGCGGAGCCAGTACCATAATCGTTCAGGTTTGACATTATTGGCCGCACACCATTCCCTGACACTATGGCCACTGGCTCTGTACCGGGCAATTCGAGTTTCCCATTCTTTACGTTTTTCTGCTCTGGTCATAAAAATATCCTCCCCAAAATTTTTTTCTGGGGAAGATTATCTTACAATAATAAGACTCAGACAAGGTGGGGAAAATTTGACGCTTACTTGACAATAACAGTTTTGCAGGGAGTATTTTTTGCACATGACGGCGTACTGTACGCTCAGAACCCTTAAAACCTTTCTTTTTTATTTCTTCATAAAGACGTTTGGCTGAAAGATCAGGATAGTTTTCTAAGCGACTTGTGATATAATCTCTGTAGGGGTCGATCAATTGGGCCCTGCCGCTGTAACAGGGTTGTCTCAATTCTAAATTTGCGGTATTCCAATATTTACTAACCGTATCTTTGCTGATACCCAACCGCTTGGCTATTGCTCTTTTAGGCAAACCTTGTTCTTTTAACCGCATAATGTCCACGGTTGTCGCCACCTTTATCAAGTTTT
>DLUO01000062.1:0-130 GCA_003444595.1 Bacillota bacterium | reverse complement strand
CGATTTTATCATGGCCGTTAACAATAGGACAAAGAGTCCAGTACAGGGAAAAAGTAATCGAAAGGCCAACCCATGCCCTGGAGATGCGCTATGGGTTGTGTTCGCTTGTCCCTCCCACAACGGAGATTTT
>DLUO01000137.1:7292-10618 GCA_003444595.1 Bacillota bacterium | reverse complement strand
CGCTGCTACATTTCCATAGGATGTCCGCCGCCGGCAGCGCGAACATGGAAGTGAGCTCTGCCGGGAAGGCCAATCGAGAGCCCGCGCTGAGCTGCAAAACCTGCCTCAAGCGAACCCTTAAGCGAGCACCAACCTTCGCCACCCCTACTTTAATGCGAATTGGCCGGGAAGGTCGTCGGGGACTCAAGCAAGCCGTAGAACTTTACGAGCGGAACTCGGAGCTCCGCCTACAGCAATCGCTGCTCCATTTTCATCTTAAGCTTTGTGTTGAGCCAGCAGTGGTCTAAGGTTTTGCTCATCGGGAGTAACATAAAGGGTCTTGTAATTGGTGTAGGTTACCATGCCCGGTTTCCCTCCGGGAAGGCGGCGGACGTTTTTAACCTGGGTATAGTCAACGGGAACCTTTGAGGAATGTGCCCCGCGACTGAAATATGCCGCCAGAAGGGCGGCTTCATGAATGGTCTTTTCATGCGGAACTCCCGGCCTTACAATAACATGCGCCCCGGGCAGGTCTTTAACATGGAACCAAAGCTCCGTTCCGGCAGCAAAACGCTGGACCAGGTATTCGTTTTGGCGGTTATTACGCCCTACAAATATTTCTTCTCCCCGGGAAGAAATGAACTTAAGAGGGTTAAAAGCGGCTGTTTGTTTAGGGTAACGGGGTTTTTGAGGGACAGGCAGATAGCCGGTTTCCTCCAGTTCCTCCTTTATTTCTCTTAAGGTCTGCAAATCAGCTTTTTGCAGGGAAAAAAGAACGCTTTCCAGGTAGGAAATTTCCCTGCGTGTCTGTTCCAGGTTTCCCGATATTTTCTTCTCTCCCTGGCGCGCCTTGCGATATTTTCTAAAATATCGCTGCGCGTTTAACGGGGGAGACAACCGGGGATCCAGGCTGATTTTGATCATCCCCCCCTGTTCCGAAAAGATGTTTTCCAGTTCGACTTCACGGGATCTGGCGGGGATATCCTTTAAATTCATGAGGATCAGTTCTCCGCACTGGCGATAATAATCCGCTTTCCCCGCCGCTTCGAGCTCCAGGAGTTGAACAGTCTCTTTTTTACGGGTTTTTTTAACGGCTTGTTCGACGTTGCGGGTAAGCATAGCAAAGAGATTCTGCCGCTCCTCTTCTTTTTCTTTGTACTCGTAAAGCTCATCTAAAATGCTGCTGATGGAGTTAAAGGAACGGCAGTGGTTCCCAGTAGCTTGCCTAGGCTTGACAACTGAACAGTCAAGGGGTTTTTTCTCTTTATCGTACAGGAGCGTGGGCTCCCATTTTTTTTCTTCGTAGATTTGTAAAATTTCCTGGAGCTTTTGCCATAGGATACAGGCTGCTCCGGGAGAAATAATGGGGGTTTTGGCCCTGGCGGCGATCTCTTCCGCCAGGAAAGGACTAAATCCCCGGAAATTTTCCAGGAGTGCTTTGGGCGCGGGTTGCCCCTCAAGCCTGTTCATTTCCTGCTGAAAATGTTCGTAGTCCAGTGCGTATGGATGCAGCTTTTCTTGTACAGGAGGTGGAGAGTAAGTATAATGAGGCAGGAGCGTTCTAACGCGGTTTATGGAAGGAGGCACAGGTTTTAAAACACCGAGGATGACACGCTCTTTTTTTTCTCCGGGCCTGTCCAGCAGTATAACGTTGCTGCGGCGGCCCATGATCTCCACTACCAGTGTTTTATCCACTTTTTTCCCGCTTTCATTGAGGGCCAGAAAATTTAAATAGAGATACCTTTCCAGGGGCGGTTGCTCGACGGACACAAGGACACCGTTGCCCAGGTGCTTGCGTGACAGCATACAGAAAGGCGGGGGGGAAGGCGGGTGACTGTAGTGCCGATTAGTGAAGTGGATTCTTCCCCTTTGGGTGTGGATGGAGATGAAAAGCGGCTGCACTTCTTGTTCTCCTTTAAAGTAGAGGAGCAAATCGGTAGGGTTAAGCTGGTAAATCCGGTTTAAACGGGCACCTGTTTTGATGATTTTTTCTTCTATCTCCCCGGCAACTGCACTTAGGACAAAAGCATCAAAAGCCATCTTTTCGGCCTCCATTTGTTTCACAAATAGCATTAAATAGTATAGCTTTCTTCCTGGGAAAAAGCAAACATCTTTAACCTTTTTGCAGCCCCTGCAAAACAAACTGATAAGGGCCGATTAAGGGCCGGTTCCTGCTTCGTGAGGGAGGGCAGGTTCTTTTTTTTTGCACGCCGGAATATGAATATTGAATATGATGGGCTTTTTATTCTTTGGAGACAGGAGTTTTCGCAAACCCGGGAGGAGAAAATGAAGAAATCCAGCTTATGGGCCATCTCTTCGATGGAGGAAGTTATCAGACATTTCCAGGTACAACCTGACCAGGGTCTATCAGAGCATGAAGCACGCCGGCGATTGGCGCAATGGGGTGCCAATTCCATCCGTGAGAAAAAGCAGAAAGGCCTGCCGGAAATTTTTTTGGACCAGTTCAGGGATTTTATGGTGCTGGTACTTCTGGGAGCCACCTTGATCTCTGGTCTTCTCCGCGAATACAACGATGCCCTGACGATTATTGTTATTGTTATTTTGAACGCCGTCCTGGGTTTTATTCAGGAATATAAAGCGGAGCGTTCTTTTGCCGCGTTGAAGCGGATTTCTGCGCCCAGAGGCAGGGTTATAAGAGAGGGAGGCTTAAAGGATGTACCGGCGGAAGAGGTAGTGCCCGGAGATATTGTTTCTCTTGAGGGCGGCGACCGTGTCTGCGCGGATCTCAGACTAATCAGCGCCGATAGTTTGATGATAGACGAATCTCCACTGACAGGCGAGTCGATTGCCGTAGAAAAAGAGACGGCAATCCTGGAGTTCGTTCCTTCTTCTCCGGGAGATGCCAGGAATATGGTTTTCAGCGGGACGCTGGTTTTAAACGGAACAGGACGGGGTGTTGTCGTGGCCACGGGGATGGATACGGAAATAGGCCGTATCGCGTCGCTAATCCAGGAGGTGGACATTAACAAAACTCCGCTGCAAATGCGACTGGCCAGGCTGGGCAAGTTCCTTGTCTTGGCCTGCCTGCTGCTTTGTTTGTTCGTAGTCGCTCTCGGGTTATGGCGGGGGGAGGAAGTTTACCGGATGTTCATGGCCGGAATATCGCTGGCTGTTGCCGCCATACCGGAGGGCCTTCCGGCGATTGTTACCATTTCCCTGGCCCTGGGCGTCCAGCGCATGGTGAGGCGCAGAGCTATTGTGCGGCGGCTCCCGGCGGTGGAAACACTGGGATGCGCCACGGTGATCTGTTCGGATAAAACCGGCACCATTACACAGAACAAGATGACTGTTAAGAGCATTTATACCAACGGCCGTTTTTTTGATGT
>DLUO01000137.1:0-7037 GCA_003444595.1 Bacillota bacterium | reverse complement strand
GGAGCCCCATTTATACAAAATGCTGGTTATCGCCTCCCTGTGCAACAATGCTCAACTCCGGCAAGAGGTGAAAAGAAATTTCAGTAGGTCTTCTTACGCCAAAATACAGGGAAACTCTACGGAAAGCGCTCTTTTAATCTGCGCGGCTAAAGCCGGACTCTGGAAGGAAAAGCTGGAGCAGAGCTATACGAAGCTCAAGGAATACCCTTTCAGTTCCGCGAGGAAAAGGATGTCTGTAATCTTTCGCCAAGACGGGGAGCTATCTCTTTTTGTGAAGGGGGCGCCGGAGCGGCTGCTGGAGCTCTCTTCTTTTATCCTGGAGAACGGGGCTGTTAAGCCGCTAAGCGAAAGCCACCGCCGGAAGATCCTCGCCCAGGTGGGGGTCATGGCCTCCGGAGCGCTAAGAACACTTGCCGTCGCTTACAGGCCTCTGCCGGAGTACGACATCTCCTGGGAGCCAAAGGATGTGGAGAGGGAACTAATTTTCGTCGGCTTTTTCGGAATGCTTGATCCTCCGCGGCCTGCAGCCCTGAAAGCGATTCAGAAATGTAAGGAGGCCGGGATACGTACTGTGATGATTACCGGAGATCACCGCAACACGGCTGTGGCCATAGCCCGCCAGACGGGTATTCTCAAGCCCGGCGGGGAAGTTGTTACCGGCGAGGAGCTGGACAAGATGGATGACGGAGTTCTTTACAGGCGTATAGAAAATATTTATGTTTTTGCCCGGGTCAGCCCTGAACACAAACTGCGCATTGTCCGCTGCTTGAAAGCCCGGGGGCATATTGTCGCTATGACCGGTGACGGCGTGAACGACGCTCCGGCTGTAAAAGAGGCGGATATAGGTATAGCCATGGGGCTGACAGGAACGGAAGTTACCAGGGAGGCTGCCTCTCTTGTCCTGGCTGATGACAATTTTGGTACCATTGTGGCGGCAGTGGAGGAAGGGCGCAATATTTATGACAATATCCGCAAGTTTATCAGGTTTTTGCTGGGCTGCAATCTCGGAGAGATATTAACAATGCTGCTGGCGATGCTCTGCGGGTTGCCCCTGCCTTTACGCCCCATTCAAATACTCTGGGTCAATCTGGTTACAGACGGCCTGCCGGCCATGGCCCTGGGAGTGGATTCCCCGGAGAAAGATGTTATGTCCAGACCTCCGCGTTCGCCGCAGGAGGGCGTATTCAGCCGGGGGTTGTGGATTAGGATCATGATGCGGGGAGCCGTTATCGGGGTTACCTCCCTGGTTATTTTCGCCTTGGCTTATCATGGCTCGGGGTTGCTCGTTTATGCCCAAACCATGGCTCTCTCCACGCTGGTTGTGACCCAGCTTTTCCATGTTTTTGAATGCCGGTCCGAGTACCTGCCGGCATTTGACGCCGGCCGGGAAAGCAACATGATGCTGGTGATATCTGTCGCCGTTTCCTTTTTACTGCTGCTTGCAATTGTCTATCAACCCTTCCTGCAAGGGGTATTTCAAACTTATCCTCTGCGGGCTGAAGATTGGTTTATAATTTTCGCCTCCTCTCTTCTTCCTTATGCTTTTCAGCTTTTTGTGGGAAAAGGAAAAAAGAAAACCACCTAGTACAATGTTGACACTTAAACTACCAAAGCAGCGGAATCATGCTATAAGAGTTGACATTCCACTGGTGTTGTGTAAACTCTAATTCTAGATGGTCTATTTCTAGGGAGCCTTTGAACTATATAAAAGTTATAATGTCCGCGATTCAGAGTTTACGGACTACGATATTCTCTGCGCAATCCAGGTGCCCCTTCGGAGAAAAAGCAAAGATAAGCCCAATATTCCTTTAAATTTAATACTGTACTGCTTTTATGCTTGATAATGCATATTTTTATGATAAAATATGGGTAAAAAGAAATAGAGCATATTTATTGCCGTAAATGCAGAAGGAGAATGGTCTTTGGTAAAAAGTATGACAGGATACGGAAGAGGAGAGGCGGTCACGGACGGTTTTCGTTTTATTGTGGAAATGAAAGCTGTAAATCATCGCCATTTTGATCTGGTTATAAGAGCCTCCCGGGATTTGCTGCCCCTGGAGGATAAAATAAGGCGGATGTTGCTGGAGAAAATATCAAGGGGAAGAATCGAAGTCTTTATTACGCTGGAGACAACGCAGGGAAAAGGCAAACTTGTGAATCTGGATGAAGAACTTGCTTTATCCTATTTTCAATGTTTACAGAAACTGCGCACATCTTTTAACTTGCTGCAGAAAGAACTGACTGCTGAGGAGCTGGCCCTTTTCCCGGACGTTTTATATATAGAAAAAAATGCTCCGGACCTGGAATTGCTGGCACCGGTCCTGGAAGAAGCGGTTTCCCGTGCATTATCTGCCCTTATTCGCCAGAGAACAGAAGAGGGGAACAGGTTAAGGGCGGATATTCTCGAGAGGGTTAAAGAACTGGAAAGAATCACCGGCAGGATTCAGGAAAGAGGCCCGCATGTGCTGGAAGAGTACCGGAACAAGTTAAGCGCCAGGTTGAACGAGTTGCATGCCGGCAGGGAATATGATGAGCAGCGTTTTTTTATGGAAATCGCCCTTTTTGCTGAGAGATGCAACATTGATGAAGAAATAGTCCGCATGAAGAGCCATTTGGAGATTTTCAGCCAGGATATACAGACCGATGGGGTGATAGGGCGGAAGCTTGATTTTCTTTTACAAGAGATGAACAGGGAAGTCAATACCATAGCCTCCAAAAGCAGCGATCTGGAAATATCATATCTTGTGGTGGAAGCAAAAAGCGAGATAGAAAAAATAAGGGAACAGGTACAAAATATTGAGTAGCGTTTTAGGCAGAGGGGATTCATACTGCCGGTAGTATGCAGTATATATACAGGCAGTATATTAAAATAATATAATTTAAAAAGGGAAATAAAAAGGAGGTGCAAGACCTGATTCTATTTTCATATTTCAGGGTAGGTTTCATTATCCCTAGGATCAGGTAAAGATGAGTATAAAATTAATTAATATCGGTTTTGGGAATATTGTTTCTGCAAATCGTATTATAGCCATTGTCAGCCCTGAATCTGCTCCCATCAAGCGGATTATTGGTGAAGCCCGGGACAGAGGAATGTTGGTTGACGCTACCTACGGCCGGAGAACGCGTGCCGTTATTATTGCCGACAGTGGGCATGTCATCCTTTCTGCAGTGCAGCCGGAGACTGTAAAGCACCGTTTGCAGAGTAAGGATACAGTTGGTGAAGAAAATGGCCCAAAAGCATAAAAAGCATAAAAAGGAAAAATTTGGAGGAATATATGGCCAAGGGGGTTTTAATAGTATTATCAGGCCCTTCTGGTACCGGTAAAGGAACTGTCTGCCGGGATCTTTGCCGGCAGAACCCGAACCTGTATTGTTCTGTTTCTGTTACGACCCGCTCTCCCCGGCCGGGGGAAAGAGAGGGGGAGAGCTATTACTTTTCGTCTGAAGAACGCTTTCGGGAACTTATTGAGCAGGACGCTTTCCTGGAATGGGCCTGCGTTTACGGTAACTATTACGGCACTCTTCGGCAGCAGGTAGAGGAAAAGCTCAGCAAGGGTATTGATGTTATTCTGGAGATAGATACCCAGGGGGCAAAGCATATTCGCCGAGAGGTCAGAGACGCGGTATTTATTTTTTTGTTGCCTCCATCGATGAACGAGTTATGGCAGCGCATCCACGGGAGAGGAACCGACGATTCTGAGTCAATAAAACAAAGATTTGCCGCTGCCTATCAGGAACTTAAAGAAATCCGGGAGTATGATTACCTAGTAATTAATGAAAATGTGACCGACGCGGTTAAAGATATCCAGGCTATTATTTTAGCGGAAAAATGCCGTATCAAAAAAGATAAAGATTATTTATCCAGGTTTTTTGAGGAAGGTGAGACGTTTGATCTATCCCTCTATTGATGAAATGCTTAAAAATGTTGACAGCAGGTACTCGCTGGTAATCCTGGCGGCCAAAAGAGCCCGCCAACTGCGTGAAGGCCAGGCGGCAGGCGATAGCGCCAGTATTTTTAAGGAGGTAACTTCCGCGCTGGAAGATATTGCTGCGGGGAAGATAACCTTTGAGAGAACCAAGAACGGCATTAAATGATCTTTGCCGCCAAAGTAGAAGTCATCACTAAAAAGCTTTGAATCAGCTAGCAAGGGTTTCACTCAGCCCTGAAAAATAAAAACTATGCGGTGTAAAGAACATGCTAGAGGATAAGACAATTCTCCTGGGCATCACCGGAGGCATAGCCGCCTATAAAAGCGCTGAACTGGCCAGGCTGCTTATTAAAGAAGGAGCAACCGTGCAGGTAGTAATGACCTCCAATGCCGAAAAATTTATTACGCCTCTTACGATGAGGACTCTTACCGGGCGTCCTGTTTACAGTTCGCTTTTTAGTCCCTCTTATGGATCAGCGACTGTGCATATAGATCTGGCACGGGAACCGCACCTGGTTGTTGTAGCCCCGGCAACGGCTAATTTTTTGGGGAAGGTTTCTTCCGGGATCGCCGATGACCTCCTTTCCACGGTTATTCTGGCCGTTAAACTGCAGGAATGTCCTGTTATCCTGGCACCGTCGATGAATACCGCTATGTTCCACAACCCTGCGGTAAGAGACAATATCGCACTGCTGCGCCGGAGGGGTTACCTTTTTGCCGATCCCCTGTCGGGTTCACTGGCCTGCGGTGAAGTGGGAGAAGGCCGTATGGTAGAACCGGTACAGCTTGTGGAGCTGATCAAAAAGGAGCTGGCCAAGTCAGCACGGGCGGATTACTCAGGGTTAACCGTGATGGTTACCGCCGGTCCCACCAGGGAGTCCCTGGATCCTGTCCGCTTTGTCAGCAACCGCTCCAGCGGGCGAATGGGATATGCACTGGCCCGGGCTGCCGCAGAAAGAGGCGCCCGTGTCATCTTGATCAGCGGACCGACAGCCCTGGAACCGCCGCCGGGAGTCGACTTTTTCCCTGTAGAGTCTGCCCGGGAGATGTATGCAGCCGTAATGGACAAGTTTTCTCTGGCTGATGTTATTATTAAAGCAGCTGCTGTAGCCGATTACAGGCCGGAAGAGGCTTATGGACAAAAAATAAAAAAAGGAGATACCCTATCGGTTAAACTTGTCCGCAACCCCGATATTTTGCAAGAATTAGGCTCCCAAAAAGGAGATCGCTTTTTGGTCGGTTTTGCAGCGGAAACCGAAAATCTCCTGGAGAATGCACGGAAAAAAATGACGAATAAAAATCTGGATCTTATTGTGGCCAATGATCTGACGCAGGAAGGCGCAGGTTTCGCCAAGGAGACAAACAAAGTTCACCTTATTTTTAGAGATGGGCATGTGGAAGAACTTCCGCTCATGCTGAAGTCTGAGCTGTCTCACCTCATCTTGGAGCGCGTCAGGGCGGCTATCGGCTAGCCCCTACGACGGGCTCTCCTCGGTGATCCCCTTCTGTATATAACTCTCGCAGAGTAATGACCTCATCATATGCATAAAATACCGAATTTATCCCCGGCAGGCGGCTGTAAGCCTTTTTACAGCATCCACGGCTTGATGAGCATTATGGCTCACAAAGAAGAAACTTCGAGGGAACTTCCTTCGCTTATTAAGAAAGCGTGGTAGGGAACGCCCATTTAAGCAGCAGGGGGGTTAGGGTGATCTCAACTATGGCGGCAATTAGAAACAGGCAGATTATTAGTGGAAGAACGGAAATAAATTCTCGCCAGATATATCTAAAGCTTTCACCTCTTTTTTTTTGCGGAAGGGGAAAGATTAGATGAAAACCAAGCTTAAGGCCGAAGGCGGCACTTATGATAAATGCCGGCAGCTCGAAAATACCGTGAGGTAGCACTCCCAGCGACAAAAATACAAGGGTGGAGGCCCCCTGATACTCCAATCCGGCAATGATGCTGCCCAGCAGGGCTCCATTAGTAAAAAGACCTATCAGGGGAGTGATGCCCAAAAAAAATCCAAAGATCATCATCTGCAGGGAGACCAAGAGGTTGTTTAAAAAGAGAATGGCTATTCCCTTCAGAGGAGGACCTGCAAAAATCATTTCTGCCATTTCTGCCAGGAGATCCTGTTGGCTTTTTGTCAGCTCTGTAAGGAAAAAGTTTTCATTTCCCAGGGCAAATGCTGCAAGAAAAATCCCGAATAAAAAGAAAAACAGGGCAATAATGATCCAGTTTAAATTTTGCCGTATGATTCGTATAACATTAGGATTGATAAGCATGTAGACTCCTTTTTAATTTTCTTTTTATACTGTATTATTATATTATATTACTTTCCTTAAGGGAATGGTTTTCAGGTAAAGTTTTTTATAAGGGGATGTGTAAGTGGCAGCGGAGCTGTACGCCCGTGTTATTCTTGATATGGTCAGCAATGCTGTGGACAGGCCTTTTCAGTACACCGTGCCTTCACATTTGATAGGCAAAATCGAGGTGGGCTCACGTGTACTGGTGCCTTTTCGTTCGCGGCAAATGGTTGCTTATGTGGTGGCTCTCGATACGGAGCCGCTAATTAATAATACCCGTGACATTATTGATATACAGGACCCGTTTCCCGTTCTGCAGCCGGAATTTGTGGAGCTCAGTTACTGGTTATCCAGGAGGTTTTTCAGCCGCTGGATAGAGTCCATACACCTCTGCCTGCCCCCGGCGGGAGAGAAGGCCAAAGCCAGGCATGTGGAAAAAGTGTTGCCCCTCTTTCCCCCGGAAATAATGCGGGAAGAAAGTGCCAGGATAAAATCAAAAGCTTTCCGCCAGGCGTTGATTCTGGAGCATCTGGCCTTGGCAGGGGAAGGATTGCCCTGGACGGTACTTAAAGCAAAAACAGGAGCCGGACGACAGAGCCTGGTTCCGCTGATAAAAAGAGGGTGGCTAAAGATAGAGGCAGTGCCCATTGAAGGGCTCTCGTGGGACAAGCCACAGGTTGAGGGAACCATCAGCAAGAAGCTGTCTTTAACGCGCGAACAGCAAGCGGCCTGGAGGGAGATTAAAGAGGGATTTGCAGGCCGGCAAAAACAGTTTTTAATTTTCGGTGTTACCGGAAGCGG
>DLUO01000099.1:1927-5104 GCA_003444595.1 Bacillota bacterium | reverse complement strand
TATCAAGTTTTCAGCCATTTCCTCAAACGGAGGCGCTGAAAATATTGCCCTGCTTTTTAACGGCGAGATTGATGCGGGGCACACTAACAATGCCGATATCCTGATGGCTTATACCGGGCAGGAACCTTTTAAAGAGAAGCTGGAGCCGATACAGCTTTCTTCGCATGGGGCCTTGACGCAGATCGTGGCTGTCCGCGCCGATTCAGATATTAATTCCATCTACGACCTGGAAGGAAGGAAGGTCATCCTCGGGGCTGCCGGAAGCGGGGTGGCCACGGATGTATCAAATTATTTTAGACTTGCCGGTATTAATATTGAGCCAATATTTCTCGACATAGCGCAAACCGGTGATGCTTTTATCGCCGGAAGGGCTGATGCGGCGCTGCTTCTTTTCCGCAACGGGCAACCCTACCCGCTGAATATGGAAGTTGAAGCGGCGATGGATGTTAAATATCTTCCCTGGGATCCTGAGATTAATAAACAAATGGTGGAAATAACGGCAGGCATACCGGGGGTCATTACTCCGGATGCATCACCCTTTATAACCGAGCCGATCGAGGTTTATATGAACCCGCAGGTCCTCGTTGTCAGGGCTGATTTGGACGAGGAGCTGGCCTACACCATTGTCAAGACGCTGGTGGAGAATGTTGATGAGCTGATAGCTATTACCCCTCATCTGGAGATGGTTTCCAAGGATAATATTACCAAGGGCTTGATCTCCAAATTTCCCGTGCACCCCGGCGCGGTCCGCTACTACAAGGAAGCGGGAATATGGGAAGACAGGTTGACGGAGCTCAAGTAATTAGCCGGAGCTATTCTCTTCTCCAAAGGAAAGTAGAAAAAAAGATCAAATAAAATCTGTGCGGGTTTTGTTCCAAAAGGTAATTGGGGACATTCCCTCGTTCAATTAAGGGTTTGTCCCCAAAGAATTACCGAAAAAATTTTCTCACGGCGTATCTTGCAGGTAAGTTGCTTGTTGCATGCAGCACTTATGAGAGGTGAACACAGATGAATTTGCCTTTGCGTTTTCTCACGCTGGAAAGGTTAATTACCGTAGTCGCTGTTGCCATGTCAGCATTCCTTCTTTATGTCGTTATCTTTATGCCCATTGCCCAGGATCAGATTAAAATATATGCCGTAATGTTTTCCCTCGTGCTTTTTTATCTAAACGAACTTCATACTAAAAAGCATTCTACTCTCTCCAGAATATTCCTTATTGTACTTATCGTCCTCTCCCTGGCTTCAACCATCTACATGCAGGTAAATTTCATGAAGTTTGTGAAGATGATGGGAATTATGACTTTGCCCGCCATCATTGTGGGGACCATTATTTTGCTGGTGGTCTGGGAGGCCTCCCGCAGGTTTTTTGGCTTACTAATCCCTGTTTTTGTGATAGTGATGATGTTTTACGGCTATTTTGGTTACCTTCTGCCCGACCCCCTTTATCATGGTGGTATTTCCTATGCGCGCCTTATCGGCTATTCCACAGTGTTCTTTAGGGGGATTTTGGGCAGGCTGGCGTCAACCGGAGCCACGCTGATTATTCCTCTTTTCATCTTTGCCAATATGCTGGATGTTATGGGCGGGAGAAAGATGTTTTTACGGCTGGGACATATCCTGGCAGGCAGGTTTCGTTCCGGGCCAGCCCAGGCAGCCGTCGTCTGCAGCATGTTGTTCGGCTCCATCTCGGGAAGCACCGCGGCCAATGTGGCCACAACGGGCTCATTTACCATACCCATGATGAAATCTGCCGGCTACAAAGCGGAATACGCGGCCGCTGTGGAGGGGGTGGCCTCCACCGGAGGGCAGTTTATGCCTCCTGTAATGGGCTCTGTGGCTTTTGTGATGGTAGGTCTTTTGGGTATACATTACGGCACCATTGCTATCGCCGCCCTGGTCCCGGCTCTTTTATTTTATTTATCTATTGCTATGGCGGTGGAGTTGCGGGCCAGAAAAGACCGCATTGCCCCTCCGGAGGCTGCTGCTTCAGATGACACTTTTTCGAAGGTTATAAAGGATTACTTTCATCTTCTGATCGGAGCCGGAATACTGATCTACCTGCTCTTTATCCGTTACCCGGTGAGCATATCCGTGGCTTATGGGATCTTCTCTATTGCCGGATTGGCGTTACTCCGCACCTTGATTCAGGACAAAGATAAAATACAAGGGATAAAAAATTTTGTTAAAAATTTTATTGAGGGACTGGCAGGAGCAGCAAAAACAGGCGCGCCGCTTTTTCTCTTTGTGTGTTTGGTTGGCGTCATTGTGGAGATGCTGACTGCCACAGGCCTGGCGCAGAAATTTTCCAATGCGTTAATTGATCTTTCCGGCGGCAGCTTTATATTATTGCTGATCTTTACTGCCGTTGCCTCCATTATTTTCGGCATGGGTATGCCCACCGTCAGCGCCTACATTCTCGTGGCCCTGCTCGGCGCTCCGGCGCTGGTGCAGGCCGGGGCGTCAGTGTTAAGTGCCCATATGTTCGTGTTTATCTTATCCTGCCTGTCAGCCATTACCCCTCCGGTGGCCATTAATCCCATGATAGCCTGCGGTATCGCCAAATGCGGTTTCTGGCCTGCAGCCCTGACAACAGTGCGCCTCGGGCTGCCCGCCTTTATCCTGCCTTTCTATTTTATGTACCGGCCCGCTTTGCTGGTTGTTGATACCGGTTTTGCTTCGACCATGAACGCGGTTTTCTTTGCCGTTCTTGCTTTAGTAGCGCTTGTTATCGCCTCGGAAGGTTACCTGTTCAAAGAGGTCTCGATAGTAGAAAGAGTTATCCTTATCATCGCTGCAGCGTTGTTGCTCTTCCCAGAATTTTACAGCTCCATGCTCGGAGCGGTCGTTGTGGCCGCATTTTTGCTTTATTGCTATCTTGCACAGAGGAAGTTGTCCCGGAGGGTCGGCCTTCCCCGGGAAAATTAGCCGCCCTGGTCATTATTTACCGCTTCATTGTTTTCAAGGTGAAAGACAAGTGGTAATAACTGTAAAGGAGGAATGTAGCTATTTTTGGATCAGAAAATGCCGTTGAGAGACTTATCCTTGCCTACCGGGATCGCGACCGTGCAGCGCTGGAATGGAAATCCCGCGGCGGCAAAGTAGCCGGCCTGCTGGGCAGCGACGTCCCTGAAGAGCTCCTTATCGCCGCCGGGTACCTGCCCGTGCGCATCTGCGGCG
>DLUO01000099.1:0-1696 GCA_003444595.1 Bacillota bacterium | reverse complement strand
GCTGCGCTCCCAGTTCAGGCGCATAGTAGACGGCACCTACTCATACCTTGATCGCCTCATCATCACCAGTTCCTCAGATGCCCTGATCCGCATCTTCTACTACCTGCGTGAACTGCGCCGGGTAGAGCCCGAGTTGCCCATCCCGGAACTCTACTTCTTCGACCTTCTACATACCCGTTACCGTACCAGCGCCCTCTACAACCGGCAAAGACTAATCGAGCTCAAAAAAGCAGTAGAACAGTGGCGCGGCCGTCCGCTCACAGAAGAAGAAATACACAAAGCCATCGATGTCTGCAACGAGAACCGCCGCCTGCTTAGCGAAATGGCCGCCCTGCGCCCTAAAAAACTGGTCAGCGGCCTAGAAGCCCTGCAGATTACCGGCGCCTCAATGTATCTACCCCGTGAAAAACACAGCGCGCTGCTCAATGAATTCCTGCAGGAAGCCAAAAACCGCCCGGTACTTAGCGGCGTCCCCCTCTTCGTCACCGGCAGCCCCCAGGAGCACCCCGACTTTTACCAGCTGGTCGAAACCTGCGGAGCCGTAATCGTCGCCGAAGACCACGACTGGGGGAACCGGCACTTCGCAGGTGTCATAGATACTGAAGCAGACTGGTGCGACGCCATCATCGACCGCTACCACCTGCGCACCCCAAGCATTAACCAGTCCACCGTCTCCGAGCGAGTCGACGCCCTGCTGGGACAGGTCCGCGCCTGCGGCGCCCAAGGAGTCATTTTCTACATCCTGGACTTAGACGATGCACCCGCCTGGGACTACCCTGAACAGCGCCACGCCCTGGAGAAGCTCGGCATACCGGTCCTGCTTTTTGAACGCCAGCCGTACAGGTTGGAAAACATTCCAGACCTCTGCCGTCAAGTCCAAGCATTCGTAGAAGCCATCAGCAAAAAAGAGCGTTTTATTCAAGCCAGACCTGCTTCCGGCCAGGCAAAGATTGGCTCCGCAGAAGAACAGCCGTCAGCGCCGGCGCCGTCAAAATCCGCACCGCGCGGCGCCGCCAGCGTCAAGCGCCTGCGCTCGGCCATAGAAGCCACCGCCTACCAGCGTGACTGGTTCCTGCGCACCAAAGAGCGCGTCCAGCGCGGCGAGCCCTTCGCCATCGTCAACGCCGACGTCCCCCAGGAGATCTTTCGCGCCATGGACCTGCCCTACGTAGTCAACCAGTGGTGGGCGGCAGTCTGCTCAGCCAAGCAGCTCTCCCCGCACTACCTGGGTCTGATGAGCGCGCGCGGCTACCGTCCCAACCTCTGCCGCTACTGCTCTCTATCGCTCGCCTCCGCCCTGGACCCGGACAAAGAGAAAGCCCCCTGGGGAGGCCTGCCCAGGCCCACCCTGGCCGTAGCGCGCCTGACCTGCGACGCCCAGGGTAAAATATTCGAGCTCTGGGCCCGTGAATTCGGTATTGCCTATTACCCCCTGGAGAACACCGTACCGCAGTACCTTCCCGAACGCTGGTGGGAAAAAGCGCCCCGGCAGTGGGAGCAACTCTTCGAAGCACACCGCCTCGACCTCATGGTGGAAGAGCTCAAAGGCCTGATCCGCTTCCTGGAGACCACCACAGGGCGGAGCTTCAACGAGACCAAATTCCAAAAAGTCATGGAGCTGATCAACGAGCAGGAAGAGTATAACCGCTTAACCCGCGACCTTATCGCCCGGACCGTCCCCGCACCGGTCAGCGTC
>DLUO01000129.1:684-4213 GCA_003444595.1 Bacillota bacterium | reverse complement strand
AAAACCGGAAAAATACTAAAGCTACTACTAGTACAATGTCAACACTAAAACTAAATGGGTTTATTTAATGATTCTATCCGTCCGCTTACTTTTTATTTAAGCAGTTTACAATGGTATAAGGTTGACACTCCACCAGTTCTTAATTCCACAGTAAGCATAATTTTCCTTCTAGAGCGTCTCCAAAAGAGCCTGCAGAGCCAGCAGGTAACTACGCGACCCGAAACCGCTGATCTGGCCACGTACTACCGGGGCAATGACAGAGTGGCGGCGAAATTCTTCACGGGCATATATATTGGAAAGATGCACCTCTACTGCGGGGATGCTAACCCCTGCCAGCGCATCCCGCAAGGCTATGCTGTAATAAGTATAACCCCCGGGGTTGATGATGATCCCATCATATTTTAATGGTGCACTGTGAATATGCCCTATCAATTCCCCTTCACAGTTGGACTGATAACATTCCAGCCTAATCCCCAGCTTCTCTGCTTCCTTATAAAGTAAAGTGTTCAGCTCTTCCAGGGTCAAACTGCCGTAAAGCTCCACCTCTCTGGCTCTGGTGCCCAGCAAGTTTAAGTTCGGGCCATGCAGTACCAGGATGTTTTTCTTCTCCATTTTGCAAAACTCCTTTAAAGATGATCTTTTATTGTTTTTGGGATGCAGATATCGGCCTGTAAATAAAAGGGCCGTTCTCCGGAAAATAAAAACTTCCGTCCCTAGGGACGGAAGTTTAATCTTCACGCGGTACCACCCTGGTTGGGCAAATTACCCCTCTCTTGTAAGGGTTCAGGCTGAAAATGTTCAGACTTAAACCCCCTTCCTTTTAACGGTGGAAGTATCCGTTTAAGCCTACTGACCGTCAAAACAGCCCTGTTTCCAGTTGCGGCTTACCGGCTCGCTGACTGCCTTTTCACGGCTTCAGCTTAACAACTCCAGAGGGAACTTCTTCCAGCTGTTATCCCGGGGGGCTTTCAGCCCGTGACCCCCCATCTCTTGCGGATCCAGCGCCGGCTTACTTTGCTCTTTCACTGTTTTTCGCTGAGTAAATTTAAACCTGATCTTAGCACAGGGTTTTTACTTTGTCAACCTGTATTTTCCTGCTACTTTACAAGATATCCGGCCTTTTCCAGCCCGGCTGTAATTTCGTCCATTACCCTCTTATCAGGTGCCTCCAGGGTATGCAGGTGTACGCCATCCGTTAAGGTCAGGAGAGGATGGGCTGCCGTTTTATTCAGCGACTCCATAAATAAACTAAGATCGCGACGGCTTGCTACCATGAGATTACCCCTCAATTCCCCATAAACAGGGTGATCGACAATCACATCAAGGACCCTGCCCCCTAGATCCACGACGATACCCAGCTCATCTTCGATCTCTTCCCTGGTATGCCGACAGGCTACTACAGTCTGCTGCCGGCGCTCCTGGAGCAGTGATGGGATAAGGTATCCCTGGAGGGAGGCGAAGATCTGCTCACCCGAAGCTCTCAGTATGGCAATATCCTGGACGATAACCTGCCGGCTAACATTAAAATGGGTGGCCAATTCTGTGCCCGTAAGCGGTGTAGATGACCTGCGAAGAAGATTTAAAAGCTCTGAACGTCTTTTCTCTGCTTCCATTTCCTTTCCACCTCCACATCCGCCTTATTCCCTCTCACCTGTTCAGCTTAATCATAAAACAAAACGCCGGCGTTGGGAAGAGCTATAAAAGCATTTCAATAATCCTGTTTTGCATACATAACTCTCTCCGATTTATGCTCTATGAATTTAATATGTCACGATTAATAATTTTTTTAATATTATAGCAGTATTAATTGAGCCATGTCAATTTTATTAACAGCAAATCCCGGAAAAATGAAGAAGCGCCGCAGCGCTTTTGTTTTTAAGGGATTATTTATTTTGACGCTTTTCATAGACAGGCTGCCAAAGCCCTGGCAACAAGCGCCCTTGTTATTTCCACCTTATAGCCGTTCATGCTCAGGGGCTTTGCCCCTTTCACGGCCAGCCCGGCGACCTGCTCCAGCATCGTTGCCTCCGGCCTTGTCCCTTTTAAGGCTTCTTCCGCCTCAGTTGCCCTTACCGGACCGGGGGCCACAGCGCCCAGCGTGATCCGGGCTGCAGAGCAAACCCCGCCCTTCATTGCTACCAGGGCGGCTACGCTCACGACGGCGAAATCCACGGGTTTCCGGAGGGTATATTTAATGAAGTGCTGTTTGGAGTTTTCCGGAGGGTCTGGTATCCGGATTTCCAGGATTATCTCATCTTTTGCCAGGGCATTGCCCAGGGGATTAAAGAAATCCCGGAGCGGAACGGTCCTGCTTCCCGCAGCGCTGATTGTTTTAAGTTCGGCATCCAGAAGCATAAGCGCGACTGCCGTATCGGAAGGGCAGACAGCGAAACATTTCCTGCCGCCGAAAATGGCATGGTAGCGGTTATCGCCGCTCACAGCCAGACACGGCCCGCTTCCCTTGCGCAGGCAGAGAAGCCTTTCTCCCAGGGAATGTGGGTAACGATAGTACCAGCAGCGCGTATCCTGGCACAGGTTACCGCCAATGGTAGCCATGTTGCGGAGTTGGGGAGTGCCGACAGCCCGGGCGGCCTCGGCAAGGGCTGTATATTTTTTTCTGATAAGCGGGGACTCGGCCAGATCTACCAGTTTTACCATGGAGCCTATCCTTAAACCCTCGTCATCTTCTCTAATGTAATCCAGCCCGGGAACGGTTTTGATGTTTACCAAAACTTCGGGGTAAGCGGGAAGAATGCGATCTTTTAGAACACCAAGAAGATCGGTTCCGCCCGCAATAACCGCGGCTTTGCCGTTACTATCCTTCAAGATATTAATGGCTTCTTCAATGGTCGAAGCGTTGACATGATGGAAAGGTTTCATGTGTTGACCTCGCTTTACTTTTCCCCGAGTTTCCCCAGGGCTTTAAGGATTTTGTCCGGGGTTAGCGGATAATCCATCAGCCTTTTCCCGATAGCATTGGAAACGGCCATCAGCACAGCCGGAGGGGCAGGCGAAGTTACTATTTCTCCCACGCCTACGGACTTGAAAAGATGCGTCTCTATAGGGGTTTCCAATATTACCGTGGCGAAATCAGGAAGCTCCAGGAAGGTGCGCCATTTGTAATCGATCATATTGGGGTTAAGGATACGTCCCAGCTTTTTATCTAAAACAGTCTCCTCGAAGGTGGCGCTGTCAAGGCCGGCAGCTCCCAGGCATCCATGAAGCTGGTTTTTCAGGCTCTGTGAATCAATCACACGGCCGACGTCGGTGGCGGCGACAACACGACGCAGGTCTATTTTCCCCGTTTCAGTGTCTACTTCAACCTCTACGAAGATCATTACAAAATTGGGGACGGAGAAATCGGGCTCAAAATAACCGTAACCCATGCAGGTGCGGTCAAAACCCATTGCTGCCTTCCAAGGAAACTTTTTATCTTTCTGTCCCTTGACGAAGATCGTCCCGTCTTCTGTTTCCAGCTCTTCCGGGGCGACATTGAACAGCGGGGCCGCTTTCTCCAGGAGTTTCTGTT
>DLUO01000129.1:0-382 GCA_003444595.1 Bacillota bacterium | reverse complement strand
GGTGCCAGGGAGACGCGTTCAATGGGGAGGTTTAATATTTCGGCTGCCATTTTGCAGAGGCTGCTTCGCTGCCCTGTACCGTGTTCGGATACGCACGAGTAGATCACAGCTGTGGCATCGGGGTCCAGGCGCACGTAGGCCTCGGATACATCCTCGCCGACATCGGCGTTGCCGTGTACGCCGACGCCGACACCTGTCCTTATGGTGCCGTTAACGGCAGAGGGCTTTAACCAGCCTTTCCATTTTTCCTTCCAGCCGAATACTTCCGCCCCTTTTTCCATGGCTTTTGTATAATCAAGCCCCCGGCAGACCCACCAGTTGCCGTCACGCCAATAGTAGCCGTCACCCGGTTTGACATAGTTCTTGTCTCTTATACACATCT
>DLUO01000096.1 GCA_003444595.1 Bacillota bacterium | reverse complement strand
AACCTTCGCCACCCCTACTTTTTTCATATTAGCTTATCATGCAGTAGCTTATAAAAATTGCTTTCCGGGAAAATAATAACTTTCGTTACACACTCGGCCCTTTTGACCTTAATGCAATCCCCATGATTTAAGGCAAATCCTTCCTGGCCGTCAAGGGTCAGAAATACATCGGCATTTTTTGTGGCCACCACCACAGTTACTACATCATCTTGATTAACAACGACAGAACGCTGGTAAAGAAGATGCGGACATATTGGCGTTATCAACAGGAGTTTCAGCGCCGGATTGACAACCGGCCCGCCGGCTGACAGAGAGTAGCCTGTGGAACCGGTGGGACTTGCAATTATGACGCCGTCACCTGGGAAGCTTTCCATAAAATCATCGTTAATGTAGGTATCCAGTTTAATAATTCTGGAAAAAGGCCCCCTGGAAATAATTACGTCATTTAACGAGATTGATGAGGCAAAATGCTTTCCTTCTCTTAAGACTTGGGTATGCAGCATCATGCGCTCTCCCAGTAGATAATCGTTATTAATCAGTTTTTGCAGTGAAAACGTCAGCTTGTCAACCTCAATCTCGGCCAGAAATCCCTTTTGCCCCAGGTTGATGCCCAGGATAGGTAGATTGGTATAAGCAAGCTCACGCGCTACTCTTAAAAACGTTCCGTCTCCTCCCAGAACAATCGCCAAATCCACCTTCTGCGGCCACTCCTGAAAGTCCTGTACCGGTGATGAAAGATGCAGAAGCGGTTCTTTTTCGGGAACGACATATACCGGTACAGCGTATTTATTAAAAAATGATTTTATTTCCTCGATCACTTTGTGAATATTTTCTTTTTGCCAGTTGGGAACAACCCCAATTCCTTTAAACAAGACGCTCCTCCTTACTTGACAAGTGCCAAATGGGCCCTGCCAACCACATCTTCTATTAAAATATCCAACTGCTGTTGTTCTCCTGCTCCACTTTGTATTTCCTTGACCAGATATAGAAAATACTCAATGTTACCGCGCGGCCCTCTTAAAGGTGAATAGGTCAACCCCCGGACTGAATAACCAAGATCAAGGGCGGCTTTCCCTACTTTAGCCAGCACCTCTTCGTGCACTTTTCTGTCCCTGATTACGCCCCTTTTCCCCACTTGAGCAGGAGTAGCCTCGAACTGTGGCTTAACCAGGCAGATAACTTCATGGATGCCCAGCGATGAAACAACCGGGAGCACCTTGCTTAAAGAGATAAAAGAAACATCTATCGTAGAAAGATGAGGACGTTCAGGAAGCTCTTCACCCTTCAAGTAGCGGACGTTAAGGCGCTCTCTCACAACAACGCGGGGATCATTACGCAGTTCCCAGGCCAACTGGCCGTAACCTACATCTACAGCATAGACTTTGGCAGCGCCATGCTCCAGGGCACAGTGTGTAAATCCTCCTGTGGAGGCACCGATATCCAGAACGACCTTTCCCGTCAGCTTGACATTAAATTCCTCCAGGGCCTTTTGCAATTTCAGCCCGCCCCTGCTGACATAAGGATTCTTAGAGGCCAGCAGCTCGATTCTAACCTCGGGTGAAAAAAGCTCTCCGGGTTTTTCTTTTTTTACTCCGTCAACATAAACATTTCCAGCCATAATTTCAGACCTGGCCCTGCTGCGCGTGGTAACAAGCTTGCGATCAACGAGCAGGGCATCCAGGCGCTGTTTATTTTTTCTGCCTGTCATTTTGAGCGTACCTTTTCTTTAACTCCACAGATGCTCAAGGCTTTCCTGGCTATCCCTTCACCGGAAAGGCCATAAAGAGATAAGATATCATTCCTGCTTCCCTGACCGGTAAAAGGGCTTGGAAATCCCAACCTCTTGAGGTGGACATTTTTAATATCCTCCTCTTCCAGCATTTCCAGGACAGCACTTCCAAATCCCCCACACAATATATGGTCCTCCACGGTTAAGACTCTACGGCATTTTTTTGCCCAGTAGCAAATTAACTCTCTATCCAGCGGTTTAATAAAGCGCGCATTAATAACGCAGCTTTTAATGCCTGATTTCAACAGCAAATTATGCGCTTTAAGAGCAGGAACCACCATGGCGCCTGACGCCAGGATTAAAATATCTTCACCTTCACACAGCAGATCTCCCTTGCCTATTGGCAGTTCAAAAAAATCCTCTGGAAGGGGGTCTTCAGTTTTTCCTCGGGGATACCTGATGGCCACCGGGCAATCCAGAGTGAAAGCTGTTTTTAGCGCCGAAGCAAGTTCCTGGCCGTTAGAAGGAGCCATCAGCACCATTCCCGGCAAATGACGCAAATAGGCTAAATCGAAGAGCCCATTATGCGTTTCACCATCTTCTCCCACTACCCCGGCTCTATCCAGGCAAAAAACTACTGGAAGGTTCTGGAGACAAACATCATGCAGTATCTGGTCGTAAGCACGCTGCAAAAAGGTGCTGTAAATAGCAACAACAGGTTTAAAGCCTTCCGCGGCAAGGCCGGCAGACATAGTCACAGCATGCTGCTCAGCTAT
>DLUO01000097.1 GCA_003444595.1 Bacillota bacterium | reverse complement strand
CGAGTTTATGTGCCAGTGAAATGGGCAGCGGCATCAGCTCTGGGGTTTCATTGCAGGCAAAACCGAAAATAATCCCCTGGTCCCCTGCGCCGACCAGATCATAATCATCATTCATCTCCCGTGATTTTACTTCCCAGGACTCATTCACTCCCAGGGCAATATCCGGCGATTGCTCGTCGATGGAAGTAAGCACGGAGCACGTATCACCGTCAAAACCGTACTTGGCGCGTGTGTACCCGATCTCTTTAACCGTTTGTCGTGCCACCTGAGGGATATCAACATAACAGTTGGTGGTTATTTCCCCGGCTACCAGCACCAATCCGGTTGTTACCAGTGTTTCAGCGGCCACCCTTCCCTGGGGATCCTGCTCCATAACCGCATCGAGGATGGCATCGGAAATCTGATCGGCGACCTTATCGGGATGTCCCTCGGTTACCGACTCCGAAGTAAAATAAACCGTTCCGCTATTTCTGTTCATACTTAAACCTCCTTTGTAGTGCCGGAATAATCCCGCTAAAATCAAAAAAACCCCTGCCCGGCAGGCAAGAGGTAATAAAACTCTTCTTATCTCCCAGGACGACCCGGCGACGAGTAACGCCTGCAGGAATTGGCACCGGGCGACCTATTGACAGTCGACAGTCCCGGGTATCTACCGCGTTTCACGGCTTTCGGGTGCCTGGGGTTACACTGTGCAACAGATCCGGTTGCCGGGGTTCATTGAGCCTATCTCTCCCCCGCTCTTGATAAGAATTAAAGCTTAAAGACACAGTATGCTTATTCTTATTTCAGCCCAAGATTATTTACTTATGCTACATGTTAATACAATTATTTACTCTTGTCAATATTTAATCACTCAGGGCAAATATCAGCTCGGCCGAAGCAACCGTCTTATTGCCGACACGCGCCTGCCCCTTCCCCCGTCCGACAACTCCTTTCATTCCGGTAAGAGTCACTTCGATGAGCAGAGTATCTCCGGGGCGAACCATTCCCCGGAAGCGACACCTGTCTATCCCTCTAAAGAGGGCCAGTTTCCCCTTGAATTCCCTCCTGCTCAGCAGCGCTACCGCCCCCACCTGAGCCATGGCCTCCACGATAAGGACTCCGGGCATAACGGGGTTCCCGGGAAAATGTCCCTGGAAGTAGGGCTCGTTTACAGTAACGTTTTTAAGCCCCACGGCTCTCTCCCCTGTAACAATCTCCACTATCCTGTCCACCAGTAAAAAAGGGTAGCGGTGGGGAATAATTCCCTGGATCTCCGCCGCAGATAAGTTCTCTTCCATCCCTTGCGGCCTCCTTTCCTGCCGTTAAATGTTCTTCCTTTAACGGATCAACCGGCTTCCTCTTCCGGCTCTTCTTTTTCTTTCTGCAAAGGACCGAAGAGCAGGGGAAGGCTCTTCATGTTACCGGCCTCCTCTTCCAACTGTCGGGTAATAGAGGCCAGCCGCTCTTCCAGAAAAAGAAGTGAAGCGAGATCTGTCTCCTCCTCCAGGTAGGAGAGGAGTAAAGATTTGAAATGGGAGGCGCTGTCTTCCCACATCTTGATAATCTGCTGTGCCTTGAGACGTGCCGACAACTCCTCCAGGGGTTCCAGTTGCTTCCCCAGAGGCAGCAGGGCGAGCTCCTCAAGGTAGGAGGGTATATAAACATTGGCGTGAAAATTTGTCCTGAGCAGCTCCGCCATATTTTCCAGGGCCTGGTTCTCTCCGTGGACCAGTATAATCTGGGAGGGCCCCTGTTTAAATTTACCTACCCATCTCAGTAGCTCATCCCTATCGGCATGAGCGGAAAAACCCTGTATAGAGGTAATATGAGCGCGTACGGCGATCTCCTCTCCGAAAATGGATACATGCCTGGCGCCATCCAGCAGCCGCCGCCCCAGGCTCCCCTCTGCCTGGTAGCCGACAAAAAGCACAGTGGATTCCGGCCGCCAGAGGTTATGCTTGAGATGATGCTTAATACGGCCGGCATCGCACATTCCGCTGGCTGAGATAATCATAGCGCCATCCACTTTATTGATAGCCCTGGATTCCTCTACGGTAGGGGCAAAATGTGCCTCCGGGAAATGCAGGGGACACTCCCCGCGGAGCAGGCAGGCTCTCATCTCCAGATCAAAACAATCTGTATGCCGTAGATAGAGATCCGTGGCCCTGATCGCCATGGGGCTGTCGATATAAATGGGCAGGGGCGGTATTTCGCCCCGATCGATAAGCTTGTTAAGGATGTAGGCAAGCTCCTGGGTCCGCCCCACGGCAAAGGCAGGGACAACGATGTTTCCCCCGCGCTGCAGCGCAGAGTTGATAACCTCAGCCAGCCTCTTCTCCTTTTCCTCCTCCGCTTCGTGGAGCCTCAGGCCGTAAGTTGCCTCCATGATCAAAAAGTCGGTTTCTTCCACCACAGAGGGGTCGCAGATAATTGACTGCCCTTCTCTCCCCAGGTCCCCGGTAAAGACAAATTTTTTTTGCCTTCCTTCTTCTGTAACCCATAATTCCAGCAGCGCCGAGCCCAAAATATGCCCGGAGTTTTGCAGGCGAAAGGCTATTGACGGCGAGAGCGTCACAACCTCGTCATAATTTACCGGCCGGAAATATTGCAGGGAAGCCAGCGCGTCCTCTACGGTATAAAGGGGGGGAGTCTCGCTCAATCCCGCCCGCTGCGCTTTACGGTTTTTCCATTCCGCCTCCATCTCCTGGATGTGGCCGCTGTCAGGAAGCATGATACTGCAGAGATCTGCTGTAGCCCGCGTGGTATAAATGTTTCCCCGGAAGCCCTCCTTCACCAGTTTCGGTATCAGGCCGCTGTGATCAATATGGGCATGGGTAAGAAAAAGACACGCTATTTCCTCCGGGTTAAAGGGGAAATCCTCAAAGTTACGCCTGTACAGAACCTTCCCGCCCTGGAACATTCCGCAGTCAACAAGGATTTTCTTCTCCCCTGCCTGCAGAAGAAAACACGAGCCCGTTACCGTCCGGGCGCCCCCGCAAAACTTTAAACTCAACAAGGCATCTCACATCCTTAGTACTTCTTTAAGTTATAAATTTAAGTTCAAGGCAATGTTTTCTACTGCCTTCAGCGCCGGGGAGTCGGCAGGCAGCTCAAAGAGAGGCCTCCCTTTCAGGTCATATTCCATCACCATGTTGTCCAGGGGGATAGTGCCGGCCACTTCAAGTCCCGTAGCGGCAATCTCTTCCTGCAGGTCGCTTAGCACCCCGTCCTGAGTCCTGGAAATAACCAGGTAAATTTTCCCGGCATTAATATTTACCGACTTGATAATATTGTAAGCCCTTCCCGCAGAGCGAATACCGCGGGCTGTAGCATCGCTGGTAATCAGCAGGTAATCCACGTTGTTGATGATACGCCGGCTGAGATGCTCCATCCCCGCCTCATTGTCCACGATAACGTAATCATAATTGGCACGGAGCTTTTCCAGGTAGTTTCGCAACAGGTCGTTAGGGTAGCAGTAGCAGCCGGGGCCTTGGGGGTTGCCCATCACCAGAAGATCGATCTGCTCCGTTTCCACCAGCGCCTGACTGAGACGCATCTGCATGAACATGTCCTTGCTCATCCCGGAAGGAACCAGACGGGGATCCTTCATGTCCTCCAAGGTCGTAGAAATCGTCTCCTCCACCTCCAGGCCCAGGGCTTCGTTTAAATTGGCATTGGCATCGGCATCGACCGCCAGAATAGACTTATCTGCGTAGCGTGTGGAAAGGAAGCGCAGCAAAAGAGCGGAAAAAGTTGTTTTTCCGGTGCCACCTTTACCTGCTATAGCAATAACCTTTTCTCTCGTCATCTCTCGCCCGGTCCTCTGGGAACCGGGAGATACACCTCCTTTATATCCTTTATAGCACTTTATACTTTATATTAACCGCTATGACCTTTGTAGGCCATAAATATGGATGAAAATAGCCCTTATGCGGATAAAAACTTCCGGGAGAGAACCTGCTCCAAATCAGCCAGGGTATTGCAGGGAAACATCGCCGCTGACCTTTGAAAAGCGGCCACCGTGGTGTAGCTGCTCCACTCCTGGCGGGGCAGCGTGTTAAGCCAGATAATTTCCTTGACCTTCTCCCGCAGCTTTTCCAGCTCCAGAGCAGCCTCACGGTGGTGAATAGTCCTGGTATCACTGACAATAATCACGGTCGTGTTTCCCGTCAGCTCATCCCCATAGCGCATCATCAGGGCTTTTAGGGCTGAGTGGAGGCTCGTTCCCCCGCCCCACTGCCCGCTTTCTCTAACCACCGCTGTCATGGTACGCTCGAAATCCTGTCCCTGCTGAAAATAGGGGGTGACCCTCTCCAGGTTCTCGGCGAAAACAAAGCTCTCAATACGCTGCACCACAGCATTAAGGCTGTAGATAAACTGCAAGACGAAGCTGGAATAGCGTATCATGGAACCGGATACATCGCAGAGCAGAAGGAGCCGCGGTTTCTTTATGCGGCAGCTTTTGTACTTCAATTTAAAAGGAACCCCGCCGAACTGTACGCTGGCGCGGAGCGTAGCCCGCAGATCCGGTAAACGCCGCTTTTTGCTGTAACGGTAACGGCGTGAAATGCGGGTGGCCAGCAGGCGCGCCATGCGCCGGATCAGCGCGGCAGCCTGGGGCAACTCCTTGCGGGTGATATGCTGCATATCCTCCGTAAGAATGGTCCTGCCTCCATAGCCGCTGCCGGCAGCGGCATCGCGTATGGCATTTAACTCTTCATCACCGGTATCGCGCTGTGCTATTACTTCCTGAATCTCTTTGTGCAACTGCTTATGCCAAAAGCGCAGCCGCCCTTTTACCAGGGTTTCCAGGAAGGGGCGATACCACTGCTGGAGGGTTTCCCTGCTTTCATTCATCTCCAGAAAATCCCGCAGGCGTTTTTTTTCGGTCTCAGGCATATAAGCATATACCGTCTTATCCAATGCGGAGAGGTTCATCTTCTCCCCGCGAAAAGTAAAGACCTGCTCCGCTTCTTTTATTTGATGCTCATGCCGGGCAATTTTTTGCTGCCGTAACTCCCGGAGTCTCTCCCTGGTCTCCGGAGGGGTGAAAAAAAAAGAAAAGCAGCGTTCAAAGATGACGGCATCAGCAGCCTTTTTAACCAGCGTAGCCTTGAGGGCGGTTTTAACCTTCTCCCTGTTTTCCAGGGAGACATACTGCAAGGCCTGCAGCGCGTCAATTACCTCTGAATTTCCAATGCGGACTCCCTCAGACCGCAAAAGATAAACGAAACGTACTATGTTGTTCTCCAGGTAATCAGGAACTTTCTTCCCGGCCTGTCTACTGTTAATTTTCCTCACACCTTGACTGTCAATATTTCTTAAAATATCAAGTATATGTATTCCAGGACAAGAGCAATCCCAAAACGGCTTGCGGGCTAAGAGCCTGTGCAGCGTGCTGCCGTCAAACCAGGCTGCTTCTGATCTTTTTCTCCAGTGCGTCTGCCCCGATCTGTTCGCGAAAAACCCGCTGATCGCCCCTGGATTTCAGCAGTATATTCAAGGTCCGCTCTATAGTGCTGCCCTGCAGGCGATCCATGTTTAAGCTTACCAGGGTGCGCGCCCAGTCCAGGGTCTCGGCGATAGAAGGTTTCTTCCTTATCTCCTGGTTCTGCCGGATATGATGAACAGCACGGGCGATTTCTGCCGTGAGGCGTTCCCCGGCCTGGGGAACCCTGGCTTTGATAATCTCGATCTCCCTTTCAATCCCGGGAAAATCAAGGTAAAGAAAAACACAGCGGCGTTTCAAACCGTCAGAAAGCTCACGCTCGCTGTTGCTGGTCAGAACTACTATAGGGATATGGCGGGCGCGGATAGTTCCCAGTTCAGGAATAGAAACCTGGAAATCGGAAAGCACCTCGAATAAAAAAGCCTCAAATTCACTATCGGATTTGTCCACCTCGTCCACAAGCAGCACAACCTTACGATCGGCCTGGATAGCTTTAAGCAAAGGACGTTCCAGCAGGTACTCCCGGGAAAAAAGATCCCCATCCACACGGCCGTATCGCCCCTCCACCCGGCCGGCCTGGATCTGCAGGAGCTGTTTTTGGTAATTCCACTCGTACAGAGCTTTGTTTTCATCCAACCCCTCATAGCACTGCAGCCTGATCAGTTCTGTATGAAAAATACGGGCCAGGGCCTTGCCCATTTCCGTCTTGCCCACACCGGGAGGCCCTTCAATGAGCAACGGTTTCTCAAGCCTCAAGGCCAGGTAAACAGTCAGGATTACCTCCTCGTCACAGATATAACCGGCACTCGTAAATCCTTTTTGCAGTTTCTCCAGCGATACAAACATGAAGTATTATCCTTTCTCCAGGGAGGGCCCCTTAACTATAACTATATTATACAGAAACTCAGGGGAAAAAACACCATTAATGAGTGCATCCGGGCCAAGAATTTGTTATAATAATACTAACCAACTTGGTAATTATATATACAGTAAGGAGGCAAGTCATGATTACCAAAAAAGCAGAATACGCCATCAAAATCCTGGCCGAACTGGCCGGTAGGAATAAAGAAAGGTTTTATGCCTCTAGGGAAATAGCAGCTGTACATGATATCCCCCTCAACCTGGTATCCCAGCTTGTTTCGCATCTGCAGAAAAGCGGTCTGATCCAGAGCATCAGGGGCTCTTCCGGCGGTATCCGCCTGATCGCCGACCCCGCTGAAATCTCTCTCCGTCAGGTAATCGAGCTTTTTGACGGCCCTGTAGGTCTTACACACTGCCTAAAGCAGCCGGATTACTGCCAGAAAAGCGATTCCTGCCCCATCCATCAAATCCTGGAGCAGACACAGGAGAAAATAATTGCGGATTTGGAACAGGCCACCATCAAAGACCTGGCTGAAGCGTACCAGCGGCTGGAGGGAGAAAAAGTTGACGGCGAACCGGGAGAAAAACTGCCTTTGCGTTAAAGAGGAGGCTCTGCCAGCCATTCCATTCTGAAGCGGCTCTTTTTGGACAAGAAAACTTTAAATGTGCTTCTGGGCATATCTTCGGGAGCTTTCTCTCCTCAGCCGCCCCATAAGCGCCTCTTTTTCCTCCGGCAGGGGGTTACCGGCATCTGCCTTTGCCAACATGAAACGTGTCAGTTCGTGAATATCATGCCACAACTGCTCGTTAACTTCCCCGTTGACTCCGCCGATGTTGCCGTTGCCGGCGCCTTTGCCGAGAGCGATAATTTTTAAGACCTTTTCTTGAACAGCGCGAGGGAGCTTCAGTTCTCCCATAATTTGCCCCGCTATTTCACTGCTTTTTTTGACTGTGCAGGATTCCAGCTCCGCACCGTCGCCTAACTCTTTTTTACATGCCGCGTAGCCGGCATCATGGAGCAAAACGGCAGCAACGATTACGGGGGGGTCGGCCTCTTTTTCCATCTCCAGGAGGCGTGAAGCAACTTCGGCCGCTTCCTGGGTGTACTTCAACCTTGCTCTTTCCCCGATAAAATGCTTTCGCGCCTCCATCTCCAATTTATCCCTGAGAACATCCGGTCTCTGCGTGTAAACTCCGGAGAGATCGCCAACACACTGCTCGGCATAAGCACACCACAAAGCACACCCCAAATTAAATTTAGGGTTGAAGACCGTCTCGCGGCATTCAGGGCATCTGGTTTTCACATCGGTTTTCCAAAACTCTATAACAGCACCGCAGTGTGGGCAGTCATGCTCGAAGATATCCTCCGGTTTCCAGTTGCGCCGGTCCTGGCCGGGACATTTGGCAGCAAGCATTTAAATCACCTCGTTTTTGTTATAATTTATTTATTACTAACTTTGTTAGTTATATTTTACCACCTGCTTTCTTCTCTGTCAAGAAAAAAATCCGGCGTTTCTGTTTAATCTGTGATAATGTTACCTTATAACTTTCTGGGTAAAATTTCATTATAGAAAGTAAGATACTAATGCCACTCATAACATCATTTTACTGTTTTACTGTTATATTGAGAAGTTTCGCAAAGAAATATTTTATGCTATAATTTAGGCGGACAAAATCAGGAAAGAGGTGCTTGCATATGCCGGAGATCACTTTTCTGGGACATGCCTGTTTTTTGCTGCAGGACAAGGAGAAAGAAACGTTGCTTTTTGACCCCTATCTAAGGGAAAATCCCCTTGCACCCCTAAAACCAGAGGAATTGAAGCCGGATTACATTTTAATTTCACATGCCCATCATGACCATCTGGGCGAGGCTTATGAAATAGCCGGTGCCTGCAACGCTACGATTATAACCACGCCCGAAATAGCCTCCCAGGCCCAGGAAAAAGGCTTAAACGCCCACGGCACAAGTATCGGGGGTAGCTACCGGTTCCCCTTTGGCCGGGTTAAAGTTACCGTGGCGTTTCATGGTTCAGGTATTCCCGGAGGCCATGCCTGCGGCTTTGTGATAAACTACTACGGGCAAAACATCTACTTTGCCGGAGATACCGGACTCTTCAGCGATATGAAGCTGATCGGCGAGCTGACCCCTTTGGATCTCGCCCTGCTGCCGATTGGAGATAACTACACCATGGGTATAGACGACGCCGTCATAGCCGCATCCTTTCTCGGCGCTCCCAGAGTTATTCCCTACCATTACAATACCTGGCCCGTAATCCAGGCAGATCCCGAGGAGTTCAAAAGAAAAGTAGAGGAAAAAACAAGCTCCAGATGCTTTATCGTTTCGCCGGGGGAAAGCTATAGCTGGTAGGTTATTGGGGCTTGTAATGAGCCGGCCCGGAGGATGGTTTGGCCAAACTTTGCTCATAAAAGCGCTGCTCCGGTGGAGCGCTCTTCAACTGCACTCCTTTGGCCTGACGGGAAAAAAGGATATTATAAGTAAATATAGAATATTTTAAATAAGAATATCCAGAGAGCGGGTGAATTCAATGTCCGATGTTAAAGCGTTGAAAGAAGAAAGAGCCAGTATCTTTGAGGATTTGTATAATAACAAGATACCGAAAAGGGTGCCTATTAGTATTGGATTGACGCTGGAACTTATAGCCCAGTACGGCGGGCTTGATCTGTTGACGGCGCAGTGGAATCCGGCACTTGTTGAAGAGGCGGCGGATAAGATCTGCCAGGTTTTATATTCAGATACCTGCCCGTTTACCGGCTCGCTCAGGTACCCGTCCTACTACCAGGTTTTGCAATCACAGTCCTTTGTGATAGGATCAAATGGATTCATTCAGCACCCGGAAGTAGTGGGTATGCTGCCGGAAGATTATGATTACCTTATAGAAAAACCTTACGATTGCCTGCTTGAGCGTGTGTTGCCGAGACAATACAAGGCTCTAAAGTTCGAAGATCCTTTTAAGATGGCGATAAGCTTTGCCAAAAGCTTGTTGAGCTACAACAATGACATGGGACAGGCCGGAGCGATCATTGCCAGGCTGGTGGAAAAATATGGCTACTATGCCGGTGGCTCCCGCCGGTCAGGCGGTTTTACAGAGGCGCCCTTTGACTTTCTGGCAGACCAGCTCAGAGGGTTCCGGGGCATCAGCATGGATGTAAGGAGAATACCTGAAAAAGTGGCGGAGGCCTGTGAGGCCCTATATCCAATTGTGCTGAAAAAAGGCATGCCGGAAACGGTAGACAATAACGCCGCCGTTTTTATACCGCTTCATATGCCTACGTTCATGCGGGAAAAAGACTTTGAAAAGTTATGGTGGCCGACCTTTAAACGAATGGTCGACGAATATGCCTCTATGGGCGTACACTGTCAGCTGTTCTGTGAAGACAACTGGGACAGGTACCTTGATTATCTGTACGAGCTTCCGGTTGATACAAGGCTGATGTTTGAGTACGGCGATCCCAAATTAATCAAGGAAAAACTAGGCAAGAAACATATCATCACAGGGTTATATCCCCTGACGATATTAAAGACTCACACCAAAGAGCAGTGCCTGGATAAAGCAAAGGAACTGCTCGACATACTGGCTCCCGGGGGAAAATACTATTTCAGAACAGATAAAAGTCCACTGACCATAAACGACATCAAGCTGGAAAATCTCTGTGCCGTAACAGAATATGTGCGGGATCACGGAGTATACGCCAATGCCGGAGAAACTGCCGGCCTGGCATTTAACAAGGAAGATTACAAAGTTGATCCGTCGGCTTCCAGAAAACTTGACAGCAAATATTACCGGACATGGGAACAGTTTAAAGCGGAGCATCCCGGGGTATCGGAGCTGGGAGCTTCAAAGCTTCAAGGCTTTGAAGAAATGATCTTCCAGTACCTTATCTTCCTCCTGCTGTAATAAACCCCGTGCGCTATAGCGAACCGCGCCTCTCCCGGTTTATCTATATTGTTTAAGGCTGCCGGGAGCATCAGTCCCCGGCAGCCTGCATTATCCCTGAAAATAATGAATCCTGAAATATTGATTTACAGTTACAATCAGGAAGCTACGCCGTTCAGCAGCTCAAAAAAACCGGGACATGAAACCTGGACCGCTTCGCTCCCGTCAATCACCGACTCGCTTCCGGCAAAAAGGGCAGCTATGGCCAAAGCCATGGCAATCCGGTGATCGCCGTGGCTTTCACAGCGGGCGCCGGTAAGTTTTGCGCCGCCCCGGATCATCAGGCCATCCGGAAGTTCACGCACCAGCGCCCCCATCTTTTGTAGTTCTACGAAGATTGATTCCAGCCGATCGGATTCTTTGAGCCGCAGCTCGGCTGCCCCCCTGATAACCGTCTCCCCTTCCGCAAAGAGGGCGGCTACGGCCAAAGCCGGTATTTCGTCGATTACCCGCGGGG
>DLUO01000160.1 GCA_003444595.1 Bacillota bacterium | reverse complement strand
CTGGACATACTTGAGGCGTCGGGGGAAGATAAGTGTGGTGGGAGAATGTGACCTCTAAAAGTGTTAAGCCCGAAGTCCTGCTTGCCACCCTAGGCGTAGAGCCCCAGGTGGTGACCATTACACTAGATGAGCTTCTGGCTCGCGGATGCTCTTTAAGGGAAGTGTCGGTGGTTTACACCATGGATCCCGGCGTTAAGACGGCGCTGACGGCAATTGAAGGGGAGTTCGACAAAGGCCTCTATCCAGGCGTGCTGTTGCGGAAGAGTCCTGTTATAAATAGGCAGGCGGCGGTTGTTGATTTTCGCAGCGAAGATGACCTCCGGGCGCTGTTGCGCACCCTTTACGCCGAGATGCGCCGCGCCCGCCAGAGCGGTGTAAAGGTGCACCTTTGTCTTTCCGGCGGACGCAAGGTCATGAGCATTATGGCTATGGTGGTGGCCCAGTTGCTCTTTGGACCTGAAGACTGCGCCTGGTATCTGGTTACCGAGGGGTGGCATCCCGGCGCGGAGCGCAGATTGCACCTTGAGTCGGGCGACAGGGTCTGGCTGGTTCCGGTGCCCGTGCTGCGTTGGTCTGAGGCCGGCACACTCATGCGTACGGTGGCGGAGTTGGAGGACCCGGCAGAGGTAGTGTACTGGTACAGGCGGTTAGAGCAAAATGCGCGCCGCAAGCGACAACGGGAGTTTTTCCGTCACTGGCTGACCGGCGCGGAGAGGGAAGTGGTCCGTTTAGCCTGCCGGGGTCTCGATAATGTCAGTATCGCCAAAGCCCTGGGCAAGAGCGAACAGACCGTAGCCAACCAGCTTAGAAACGTTTATGAAAAGCTCAGGGAGTGGCTTGACTTCCCGGAGGGCAACGTGGAGCGCAATATGATGATAGCTGAATTCGCTCCATATTTCGCTCTGGAGGAATTGGAAGGATGAAAAGGTAAATTTTGTTAATTGATTGTCTTATGGGTTGTCTTACGTTGCGGTAATCATGTAAGGATTGCCGAAGTGAAAACCGGCGGTAAGGCTAGAAAAGCAGAAAAGTTGATACATTCGGCGAAGAGAGAACCGGGAGGGTAAGGAACCTTGATTCTCCTTAATTTTTCTCATCCGTTTACCATCGAGCAGTTGCAGGAATTGGAAAAATTAACAGGGAGTAAAATAGACCGGGTGGTGGAGATCGACGCCCAGATCGACCCCCGGCAGCCGATAGCTCCCCAGGTGTCGGCCATGGCCGGCCGGGCCGGTCTCACACCTGAGGAGTGGCAGACGGCGGCTTTACTGGTCAATCCGCCGTCGCTGAATTTAAGCGCGGTGACGCTTTTGGTTGAGCTGCATGGAAGGTGCGGTTATTTTCCGGCGGTGGTGCGCATGTGCTCCGTGCCGGGAGCAGTGCCGCCCCGCTTCGAGGTGGCCGAGATAGTGAACCTGCAGGCGGTGAGGGAGGAGGCGCGTTTGAGGCGCTTTGAACGGTGAAGAAAACTTTAGTTTAGGTATTTCTCCTGTACCCCATGAGAAACTCTTGAAGGAGGCTTGCATTTTAATGAGAAGGATCGAAGCAACCTATTATGCTGCTACCCCCCTGTTTTGGGGAGGTGCGGATTATAGAAATAAAGCTGAAGTCCGCCCCCCAAGCCTAAAAGGTCTTTTGCGCTTTTGGTTTCGGGCTATCTCCTGGCCTCAGCTCGGTTCCATGAATGAGGTCTGGGAGGAAGAGCGAAGGTTATTCGGGAGCACAAAAGGCCAGGGTAAATTTCTGCTTTCCGTCACAAAACGTCAGGGGCTGGACATAGTAGGCAGGGAAGAGAAATGGGGAAAAGAGGGGCTCGCTTATCTCGGGTATGGCGCCGTGGACAGGGGGAATACGGTTCGTCCGTATCTCAGGCAGGGAGGGCACTTTACGGTGGCGTTGATTCTTGGAAAAGATGTTTCTACGCAGCAAATCGATTTTCTAATTCAATCTATAAAAGCTTTGGGGCTCTTTGGTGGTTCCGGTGCCCGGTCCCGGAAGGGTTTAGGCTCCCTTTCATTGGCTACCCTCCTGTTGGATGGAAAGGAAGTATGGTCAGCGCCGGCCAATTTTCAAGAGCTAAAGGAAAGAATAAGAGACTTTCTGGAATCTTTGGGCCTTGAGGAGGACTCTGCTGGAGCTGCACCCTTGCCGCCTTACACGGCTTTTAGCCCGGAAACGAAGGTTTACATAGTAGAAGGGGGCGGTGACCCCCTTGAGCTTTTAGATGATATCGGTAGAGAGCTTATGCGCTACCGCAGCTACGGCCTAAAGGGGAAGGATGGGCATCTTCTTTTCTCGAGAGAGCCTGCCGAGCAGAACTTTGCCGATGATCACGATCTTATCTTAGACTTCTTGAATGGTTCCACAATAAACCGCCCGCCCCGCCGGGCTGTCTTTGGGTTGCCGCATAATTATTACTTCAAGAGTACTAGACAGAAAGCTGATGTAGGGCCGTCAGGAGATGGAGCAGGTAAAAGGCGGGCCAGCCCCCTTTTCATCCATATTCATGTTCTTAATAGAAGACGGTATGCAGCGGTACTGACCCTTATGCCGGCTGTATTTTTATCGCAGGGGACAAGCATAGCCGTTAGCAACAGAGATAGGGGGGTACGGAACGTGCCCGCCAGGGTGGATTTTAATGTTATTGAGACTTTTCTCAAACGCCCGGGACTCAACGCAAAGGTGGTGTGGCCTTGATGGAAGAGAAACTTTTACATTTTTCGCTGGGGCCAGTCCAGGATTTTGTGGCTCAGGCACGAAAAACGCGCGATTTTTGGGCCGGATCTTTTATCCTCTCCTACCTGTCGGGGAAAGCCATACTGGAAATATTAAATAACAAAGGCTGGCTGGTCATGCCGCAGGTTGAGGTTCAGAGGGACAACCCTGACGATTTATTAGCCGCCTTGCAAAGGGTGGAACAAGGAGAGAGCATAATAAATGGGCCGGTAGTCCCAACCCTGCCCAACCGGTTTATGGCCAAAGTTCCGGCCGGATTCGATCCCCGGCTGTGTGTGGAGGCAGTAGAGAAGAGTTGGAGAAAAATTGCCGGAGCGGTCTGGCAAAATTACCTCTCCGCTGTTGCCGACTATGGACGAGATACCTCGCAAATTTGGAAACGGCAGGTAAATAATTTCTGGGAAATTGCCTGGGTAATAGGTGAAGATTCGGCTTTGCTGGATTACCGTAAAAACTGGCGCAGCCGAGTGCTTCCGATGGAGCCGGGAGATAAATGCTCGCTGATGGGGAATTTGCAGGAGCTTTCCGGCTTTATCCGGTCGAAGGAAAGAGAGAAACAGGATGCCTTTTGGTCAGCCCTGCGGGAAAAAGTATGTGGGCATGAACTTGAGGAGGGAGAACGCCTTTCAGCGGTAGCCCTCATCAAACGCCTCTTTTCCCTTGTAGCTCAGGAGGCCATCGGGTGGAGCGTTATAAAAGAAGCCCAGCGCTACCCTTCGACAGCCTACCTTGCTGCTGTTAATTGGCTTTCCAGGGTAATTAAAACCTGTCCGGAGGAAGCGCGGCAATACGCCGCCCGGACCTCCCGCCTGCCTAAAGCGCAGCACCAGGAGGATCCGGATCGTTTTCAGTCTCTCCAAGACGCCCTTCAACAGCAGCCGGTAGCCAGAGAGTTTGCTTCGTTAAATGGCGATTGCTTCTTTGACGCCTGCTTGGCCAACCCTAATCTCTGGCGGGACAATAAAGGGTGTGCTGGGGTGGAGGAAGAACTGCGCCGGGAATTGAGAGAAAAACTGCGCAGCTTAGTTAAAAAAACGGGGGAAGCCCCTACACCTTTCTACGCCCTTCTCCTTATGGACGGCGACCTCATGGGGGCTCTATTGCGCCGGCACAATCGCGAAAAGGTTAGCAGCGCCTTGAATTCTTTTAGCTCCAAAGTGCCGGAAGCGGTGCGCCGGCACGAGGGTGTCCTGGTTTATGCCGGAGGCGACGATGTGCTGGCCATGGTACCTTTGGAAACCGCCATACCTCTGGCTCTTACTCTTCGCGAAATTTATGAGGCGAGCTTTCATCATGCCCAAGTGCCTGCGGAGCAAGCCACCATATCAGGAGCTCTCATCTATGCCCATTATAACACTCCTGTCTCTTATACACATCT
>DLUO01000089.1:2827-3155 GCA_003444595.1 Bacillota bacterium | reverse complement strand
TGCTAATTTCCTCCTCGTTATATTCTCCGACCAGAAGCACGGTGCACTCCCAGAGGGAGAGCTTAATATTCAAATCGGAGATAAACTCCCGAAAGGCCAGGGCAGAAGGGAGCATATCGGCAATAGCTTTAATGCTGTCAATGGCAATCAGCGCGGGCTGGAGCTGCTGAACCAGTTCATCGACAATTTCCAGCGTCTGCCTGATGCCTTTGGTTCTGATGATACTGCCGATATCCTGGTAGATGACCGTATCCATAAATGCTTCGCTGTTGAAGAAAGAGAACTCCTGCTGGAAACGAATAACCTTGAATTGGGGTTCGGAAATTGT
>DLUO01000089.1:1973-2613 GCA_003444595.1 Bacillota bacterium | reverse complement strand
GGCGAACCGGCGATAAGAATGGTTGAATACCGGGGGATTCCACCCTGTAAAACCTGGTCCAAGCCCCGAATGCCCGTTTTTAAACGCTCCACTTTTACTCCCCTTTCTCCGTTAAAAAATCCATTTTCCGGGTAATTTTGTTGGCAATTTCCTCCCCGACAAGCCGGGCTAAAATACAAACCAGCGAACTGAAAAAATCTTCCAGAATATTTTTTAAATCTTCAGTTTCCATTCCCGCGAGATCATTAAAAAAGATGCCGTTTTCATCAACTTTTATCGCCCCGGCATCAAAATACTTTTGCTTAGTCATCCATAAGGCCCTCTGCACAAGGACCATAACTGTATGTACCCCCAGAAGCGGTACGATCTTGTTCCATATTTGTTCGGCCAAATCGTTATAAAGATCAATTATGGCGGGCAATAGCTCACCTTCTTTCTTCCCGTAAGATAATCTTTGGGGATAGCACGATTTATGGCAGTTTTCGTATACTATTATGCAGATGGAAAGCATTACTTATTAAATTATATCAAAATATTTTGAAACAGACAACATTTAACTTCCCAATTTTCTACATATAGCTTCGAAATTATTGCGTCCTTAAGAATCCCGGAAAGGCCTTGAGAACGATAAAAGGCACCT
>DLUO01000089.1:0-1842 GCA_003444595.1 Bacillota bacterium | reverse complement strand
TTCCGTTTCAGGTCCTGCTGCCTTTCATCGCTGTCTTTAAGAAACTTGGCGAGCTTGTCTTCAAAAGACATAGCGCCTGCTCCTGTAGGACGGGAGTTTCTCCGGGAAGCACCTTTTCGCGGGACTTCTTTTTTCTCTTCTTCCAGGAGAGCACGCCTGATAGACAGTCCGATCTTGCCATCCCCGTTAACGGAGAGCACTTTTACTTTTACTTTGTCTTTCTTGCGGAAATACTCGTTAATATCTTTTACATAAGTATCCGCCACCTCTGAAATGTGCACCAGGCCTGTTTCTCCGTTGGGTAATAGAACAAAGGCTCCAAAATTTGTTATACCCGTTACCACCCCTTCCACAATACTTCCCACTTCGATTGACGACATGTGAAAAAAATATCCTCCTTATTAAAAAATGAATATATCTATGCTTAGATTATATCTGCTTACGGTAAATTGTCAAGAGATCCGGTTTTTCGTTATTTTTTTAACTTTAATCCTGTTCTCCTACAAAAAAGATTATTTCTCCCGGACGAACCATACCCAGGTGCTTGCGGGCTTGTATCTCCAGGTACTCCTTGTCCTGCAAAAGAATAATTTCCTCTCTTAAACGCTCATTCTCAGCTTCCATACTTTCCACAGCGGACTTTAAATTTTTAAGTTCCTTTTTAACCTGCAGATATGATATTGTTTGTCCCAACAACAGGTAAAGAGAAACCATAATACAAGTTATGAAAAATAAGAGGGACAATTTCCTGGTCAACTCTTTTCTGGGACGGGTAGGGTATTTTATTATCTTGGCCGCCAATTTTGGAGACTTCCTTCCTGGTAAAGGTACCTTAATTTTTGATCTATAACTTTCCTTAACAATTAATTCTTTTTTTGTGCAAATAATCCTGCAAATCCCTTTTTATCTTGGCAATTTTTATGAAGAATTTGTTTACTGCTTTAAAAAAATTTAAAAAATTAAGATAAAAGAAGCGGCTGCATAAGGCGTAATAGATAATAATACCCAAGATCAGCGCCAGGAAAACGTAAATTCTAACCTCGCCCCAGTTGGTTATATAAAGAACCCGGAACACGGCCAAAGCGGCAACCAGGCAGATAACGAAGTCAGCGACAAAAAAAAGCGCCCTGGAAAAGTGGAAAACCTTATGCCAGGCCTTGGTCAAATCAAAGGCTGCCCCGATCATCATGCCGGCGGCACTTAAATATAGCAAAACTATAAATTGCTGGCCAACAGTTGCGGTAGGCATTATTTAAAAAGCCGCTCGAAGAAGCTCCTGCCCCTGTCTTTTAATCTGGAGCTTCTTTCTTCCGAATAAGCGAACTCCAGGAGAAAACCTTCAATAATCAGCTCGCCCTGTTCCAGGTTCAAGTGTTTAATATGCAGTTCTTCACCCCGCATCGCCAGGAGCCCCTGCTCGGTTTCCAGGATAATTTCCTGATCGTCGAAACTGTCAACGTTTAATACTCCCGAAATCTCAACTTTTTCCCTGTTATCGACCACCAGCCTATGGCGCCCCTGCTGCCGGGAAGTATATTTGCTCTCCTCCATAGGCATACCTCTCCTTCTAAGATCATTATACTGGAGAGGCAGTTAAAATATGCCTGTTGTTAGTCCCATAAAGACACGATATGAATATCTTTATAAAAATAATCTACGATTTCTTCCGGCGATTTTCCTTCCTCGGCCAGGGCACGGGCACCCCACTGGCACATGCCCACACCGTGCCCGTAACCTGTTCCCGACATACGCAGCATGGCTCCGTCAATTTTCATCTCCTCTATAAAAGTGGAGCGCATTTCGGTGCTTCCCAGGCTTAAACGCTGTCTCTTATACACATCT
>DLUO01000048.1 GCA_003444595.1 Bacillota bacterium | reverse complement strand
GCCTACGAAGCCGGGGAGTCCCTCGCGTCTTTCCTGCCGGAGGAGGTAAGGGAAGGACCGGCAGCCACGGGTAAAATTGAAATTGTAAGGGTTGAGCCGGCTGGGGATTTGGTGCCCGGGGAGGAGACGGAATTTACCATCCTAGTCAATTATGAGTTTGCCGGCACTGAGGAAGCTGTCCTATATGTGGGTTTTAATACCGAGCAGGTAGATGGGAGTAAATTGGTAGATAGACATGTGGTTAAAGAAAAGGCAGGCAGTCATACTTTTAAAGTGAAAGCCCTGGTGAAGGATTGGGGAGCAGAGGGAAGCTTTGTGGCCTATGTGAATATCTCCAGGCATCCCCATCCCTTCGCCTGGTCTCCCCTGGATACTGATGTCCGGGAACTTACAATTGCCGGTGCCGACCCGGGCAAGCCGTAATAAATTACTTGATTAGAAGAGGTTTTTGAGGTAGGGAACAAAATAAGCCCTGTGGGGAAGTAGCGTAATGCTTCCTCACGGGGCTTTTTTATCTTATTCCCCCAGTTTTACCCCGGCCGCTTCAGCTAATAAGTTTGCTTTCTGGGCGTCGTTTTTTACCGCTTCGGCCAGGGCCTGCTGGCGCAGGGGCTCAGGTTCGGCAATGGTAAAGGTGATGCGGAAGGAGGCATGGCTCTTGGTCTGGCCCAATTTTCGCATAACCTTGTTTAAAAAATCCTTATCAAAGGGGAATTCGACCTTTAACTTGTGGGAGGCCTTGTAGCCCCGGAAGATGCGCCTGCCTTCAATGAACTTGCCCCCTCCATTATTTAATGTTCCTCATTTTCCGCATTTCTGCAAAGTGGGGCCTAAAAGCCGCGTCAAGTTTAATTAGCGTGTCGGCTATCAGTATGTAACCTCTCTTCCATGTAGATTCGTCCCTTAGCTTGCAAGACTCAATATCATACTCAATTCTGCTTGATATACGGTTATCCATTCTTCGCCAATTAAGCTCATTACCGAAGGTCTCCTCAATTTCATCTTTTCTCTCATATAGGTAATCAAACAACTTTTTGTTCGCTTCCCTATTTTTGGGAATTCCAGCAACAACTTTTAATGTAGCGCTGTCCATTCTGATAGTAATGTAGTAATAAAGCCCAGGTACCCCCGTTGTTACAGCTAGCCAGTTATCTCTTGATGGACTGATGTTTTGAAATAGATTTGTTTTTTCATTCAATACTGGTAAAAGCCCTTCCCAAAATTGGATGCGCTTTTGGTGGCGTTCTGCTTCATCCTTTTTCACCTTTCCTGTTTCTTTTCTTTCTTGACTTGGCCCTGCGACGACAGTGAACAGGGGCGCTACAGGTGAAACATCAATCTTTACTGCCTCAAGTTTTATAAGGTACCAGCTCATGTCAACAGGCGTAACCTCATTGAGCCATTCAATTACTTCCATATGTTCTATGCGAGGATCGGGGCTAATCCAAATAACAGTTTTTGCAGCCAGTCCGACTGCATATGTAAGGATTTGCCCAAGGTGGCTATGATCTGTTTTTTCTAGTTGGTTCTCAATGATCGCTGAGTTACCTTGTTCATCTTCACAAAAGATGTCGACGGTAAAGGAGCCAATTTGTTTCTCTTTATCTAAAAAATTTAGGGTAAATCCCAGTGCATCACTTAAATAATCCATATTATTAGCCAGCCATGTAGTGAAGTCTACAGCTTCATGTCTCCATATTTCCCTGATATTCACATAATCCAGTTTGCCAATTTGCAATTCTTATCCCTCCCTTCGTTTTTTCCTGTCCCTTCTCTAAGGCCGGTTTTACCCCAAAAGATTCTCCGGCCCTTAGGCAATATCCTCTGAAACTTGGTAAATCTGTCATATTTTTTGAGCAATCGGGTGGTGGGGAAGGGCTCGATGAAAACCCTTACAAAAACATAATAATGCCATCTTCCCCTTGAAAAAACTTCGCCAAAAGGTTACAATAAACTTAACCGATTGGTTAAGTTGGGTGGGCGATACAATGTGAAGTTAAAATATGAAAAACCAGCCGTTGAAAAGTATTTTAGTAACTTTGATTTAATGAGAAGGAAAATTGGGAAAAATCTAGCCAGATCTATTAAGAAACGATGCAATCAATTAGAAGCTGCCCCAAATTTTTATGTATATCTTAGCACCAGACTTGGAAATCCTCATCCATTATACGGAAATTTTAAAGGTTGTTATGGGGTTAGTATTACCGGCAATATTAGACTTATTGTTAAACCAGATGTAGGGGGGGTAGATCCTGCTACTCTAATGAAATGTGATTCAGTAATAATAAAGGGGGTGGTGGATTATCATGGCAAAAAACAAGAGTGGCTTATCCCGTGATTTTATCATTCATCCGGGAGAAACCTTAAAAGAAATTCTCGAAGATCGGGGTATGAGTCAGAGGGAATTAGCCCTAAGGACAGATGTGACTGAATCGCATATCAGCAGTGTTGTTAATTGCCAGAAGGATATATCAGTAACTTTTGCCAAGAAATTGGAATATGCTTTAGGAATCGATGCTAGGTTTTGGATTAATCTGCAAGCGAATTATGATAAAGAGCTGGCGGATTTTGAAGAACTCAATGAAATTTTAAGTGAGGAACATGAGATTGTCAAAAAGTTACACAGCATTGTAGAACACTTTAAAGGAATAGGGCTTTTGGAACGGGAAGCCCACGGCTCAACCCTTGTAGTTCACTTGAGGAAGCTTTTAAATGTCAGCAATTTAACACGCATACCTGAAGTCTCTCAAACTGGAGCCTATCGATTGGCTACAGATGCAAATGTCGATCCGTATGTTTTGTTTACATGGCTGAGGATGTGCGATCTGATAGTAAAGGATCTGCAGATCGAACAGAAATTGGATATTGATATAATAAAAGATAAAATTCCTCTGTTAAAAGAGTTGATGTTTGAAGAAGATGTGGGTGTAATTCAATCTCGCTTAAGGGATTATTTGGCTGAATGTGGGATTAAATTTTCCATTGTAAAACATTTTACAGGTGCTCCTGTTCAAGGGGTGATCAAAAAGAACGATGATGGGACCTTAAATTTACTTCTGACTACGAGGCCTAAATTTGCAGATGTATTTTGGTTTACCTTATTTCATGAACTTGGACATATCATAAACGGAGATATTGGGGACAGATTGATTGATTACGATTTTGCAAAAGGTGAGGCGGAAGATAGGGCAAACGAATTTGCCGCGAATATTTTAATTGATAAGGAGAAGTATGATAGTTTTGTTAGAAAAGGTGATTTTTCTTTGTTCAGCATTAAACAATTTTGTTCAGAACAAGGTATTCCCTCCTATATCCTTATAGGTAGGCTCCAACGGGATGAGCATCTTGGATATAATCAATATTCATCTGAAAAGGTCAGATACCAATTAGAGGATCCGAATCTTTATTCTTATACTTTGCCTACTATATAAGCGTACCTTGTTTGTGTCATTCCTAAATGCTGTTCTATTGCCAAACAAACCCTGTGGGAAAATGAGATGTTAAACGACTTCCCACGGGGTTTTCCCATATTGAAGCGGAGTATATGCGATTGTCAGCCGTGTTTTGAGACCGTGCTTGGTCAGGCCCCTTCCTTAAAGGGATGAAGGCCTCTGCAGTGCTGAAATATCCGATTATTACTACACATTGCTATTCGACAAATTCAGGCCGATACCTGCCGGCGCGGATTAGGGGCTTTGTTCATTTTCCCTTCCTTTCCTCCCGTGGGGCAGGGCAAAACCCATTACGGCAAAATATTCATCGGGGGAAATGTGTAAAATGCGTTGGAAGATACTTAGATCGGCAGTATAATTATAGCAGCGAAGGCGGTCAGCCGGACTGGCTATCTGGACCTCTGGAAGACGAGGGGAAAGGGGGAAATAGTGTGGACGGCAGGGAAAGAAAGGTTCTTGAGGCCGTTCAGGGGCATTTTGGACAGGAACTCCTTGCCAATATGATCGAGTTCTTCCCCTATCCGATTCAGGTTTTTGACCGCGACGGGACAGCAGTGTTGATTAACAGGGCGGCGCTGGAAATGATAGGCATCAGGAGCATAGAAGACTCTTCAAAAATGTATACCGGGGGAAGGAAGAAGTTTTCCGGGGCAAGCAATACATAGAAAGCCACTGGCTGGAACCCTTCGATGCCGAAAAAACGGCCCAGGTGGCCTGTCTCAGCAAGTCCCATTTTACCAGGCTTTTTAAGAAACATCTCGGCCTTACGCCCCATGAGTATTATATAAATTACAAAATCGGCAAATTGAAGGAGAAGCTGCTGGATACCAACCTGACTGTAGCCCAGGCCTTTGCAGCCTGCAATATGAACTACAACGGCTATGGGGCGAGATTGTTTAAAGAGAAGGTGGGATTTTCCCCCTCTGCCTATCGAAAGCTGCTGCTTGGCATGGATAGAATGGACAGTGGCGGATAAAGGTACCGGGCCTTCATGATAGAGGTGCATCCGGCGGTTATACAGGGCTAAAAGTTTAATACCCTTGCCAAACCCACCTGGATCTAGTCCGGTGGGTTTTTTTGTGCCTTGCGGGGAAACAACATTTTCCTTACTAATTTTGAGCATATTCAACCTATTCTGCCGGTTGCCCGGCTAATACAATACTAGTAACAGGTAGGGAACGACCCCGTCGGGCCGGAAAGGGACGTGCTTGAACGCTGGCTTCCGGCAGCAGGGAAAAAGGAGGAGGGGAAGATAAATGAAAAGGATGCTGGTTTGGCTTTTGCTGCTGGTACTTGTTTTTTCCCTGGCAGGTTGTGGAGTGAAAAAGAAGGTGGAGGAGAAGGCCGGCGAAAAATTGGCGGAGACCCTGATTGAAAAGGCCGTCGGCGACAAAGACACCAAGGTGGATATTGAAGGAGATACCCTGAAAATTACCGATGCCGAGGGCGGTGAAGTTACCCTGGGCGGCACTAAATGGCCGGACGTTCCTGGTCTCCCGAAGTTTGAGGGCGGCAGTATCCTCAGTGTGGCCAAGGATGGCGAGGGCAATGTGATGATAATCATGGAAGAAGTGGAAGAAAAGGACTACCGGGATTATGTAGAAAGCATCAGCAAAGATTTTACGGAGAATGTGGTCCAGATGGAATCCCAGGATTATCTCCTCTATGAAGGCAAGAACTCCCAGGGCTATTTTGTGGCAGTGCAGTATTATCCTGGGGACAAAACCCTTTCCCTGATCGGAAAGAATGAAGGCCAGTAGCCTGGAAAGAAAGGAGGTTCCTTGTCAATGGCTAAGGCCCATGAAATCGATTACCAGATCTATGGCGATGACATGCAGTTTGTCGAGATCAGCCTCGACCCGGGGGAAACGGTCATTGCCGAGGCCGGGGCCATGGTGTATATGGACGGCGACATCCAGTTTGAAACTATCCTGGGAACCGGTTCGGAAAGGGAAAAGGGCAAAGGCCTGTCTCTTATACACATCT
>DLUO01000031.1:8531-9998 GCA_003444595.1 Bacillota bacterium | reverse complement strand
TAATGAATTTAAAGGCTGTTAGCTGCAGCCACCGGACTTGAAAAACCCCCCTGAAGGTTGCCGATTTGCTCCACGTTGCCCTGACGCTTTGGACCGCTGCCATAAACAAGTACCTCCTAAGACAACTATTAGTAGTACCCATTCAGCTTACTGCTGGAGGTTGATAGAAGATGAGTGAACATATTATAAAAGCAGAAGACCTGACAAAAATTTATTCTGTTAACATGAGGTCTCAGTCACTTTTTTCAGAGATAAAATTGTTGAAGGCCGTTGATGGAGTATCTTTTACTATTAAAAAAAATGAAACCTTAAGCTTGGTAGGTGAATCAGGGCAGGCAAGACCACTGTCAGTAAGTTACTACTTTTAGTGGAAAAACCTACTTCTGGCAAGATCTTATTTGAAGGATATGATATTAATAAATTTTCCAAATCGCAGATGAAGGAATATCGCAGAAGTGTTCAAGCAGTTTTTCAGGATCCCTGGAGTTCGTTAAATCCCCGAATGCGTGTTGGATCAATTATCGCTGAGCCTTTAGAGATGAATTCTAATTTATCTAAAAACGAGCTTAAACAAAGAGCTCTAGAGATTATGGATAAAGTGGGTCTTGTGCCGGAACAGGCTGCGCTATATCCTCATGAATTTAGTGGAGGACAGCGACAAAGAATCGCCATAGCAAGAGCTTTGATTTTGAATCCAAAATTGATTATTTTGGATGAACCTGTTTCAGCACTGGACGTGTGGCAGTGATGTATTTGGGAAAAATAGTTGAATATGCTGAGGCTGATAAGTTGTTTGCAGATCCAAAGCATCCTTATACAAAGCTGCTTATTTCTGCTGCCAAGCCTGCTCTTCCTGGAGATATCATGGAGAAAATTGATCTAGAAAAAGAGCAACCGTCACCTTTAAATTTGCCGACTGGTTGTCGTTTCCATCCTCGTTGTCCGGAAGCAGGCCCAAATTGTTCTCGTATAGAACCACCATTAAAAGAGGTGGCCCCTTCTCATTATGTTCGCTGCCAATTGTATTAGGAGTTTACTTAAACGTTATGGTATACTATAATTAATAGCCTAATCAATAAAGAGAATTACTTTTTTTAAGAAGTGGTAAGAAAGTTAGATAAAGTACTCAATTTTAAAAGATATTAGCTCAAATAAAAGGTACGTACTATATATGTAAACAATGATTGAAAAACACGATTTTAATTTTGCGAACCAGGAGGTGAGTATATCTTATGCCGGATTTTTGACAAGTCTGATTGCCTTGGGCTCCCCTGTTATAGCTCCTGTAATAGGTTATTTACTTGATAGATTAAAAGAAACGAGGATTTCATAATAGTAATAGGAATATTCCTTGCATTGCTTTTTGTCTTTCTTCCTCGGTCGGGAAACGATATGGTCATGGCGATGGCTATCGGTTTAGTTGCCGGAGGAGCACCCGTTTGTGTTTTTGGATTAGTTCCCAAGTAT
>DLUO01000031.1:0-8361 GCA_003444595.1 Bacillota bacterium | reverse complement strand
GTTTTTAGTAGTGGCCATTTTTGCATTGATTTCGTCTATATGTGCTCTAATTTTAAAAATACACATTTTAGAGCTCAATCCCTTGGCAGTTAACCTAAATTAAATAGTTTGTTGTGACAAATATTGTCCACAAATCCTGTAGTCTGCTGCGTCCCGATATTAAGATCAATCGCTTTAAAGATACCAAAGAATAGATTTAGAAAGAAGATGATATGAACATGCTGGAGATTCGTTTTCATGGGAGGGGAGGCCAAGGGGCTGTCACCTCGGCTGAGCTTTTGGCTCAGGCTGCCATTTTAGAAGGTAAGCAGGCACGTGCCTTTCCCAGCTTCGGCCCGGAGCGGCGTGGAGCCCCGGTAACGGCATACTGCCGGATCTCTGACCGGCCCCTGCGCCTGCGCACTGTTATTTCCGAGCCTGATATTGTGCTCGTGCTGGATCCCTCGCTTTTTGACGCAGTTGATGTTACTGCTGGCTTGAAAGATAACGGGATCCTGGTTATTAACACCAAAAACGACCCCAAACACTTTGCTGTGAGGGGAGTAAAGCAAGTGGCAACTGTCGATGCAACGCATATTGCTATGGAGGTATTAAAGCGCCCCATTACCAATACCGTTTTACTGGGCGCGTTAATCAGGGTCTGCGCTATCGTGGATATGGACTCCATAGTAGCGGCGACCGCAGATCGCTTTAAGCAAAAGATCGCCGCTTCAAACATCGAAGCCCTGCACAAAGCCTATGCAGAAACGCTTATTTTTCAAGAAGAGCCCCGGGTGGCAAGCTATATTGATGAAACAGCTGCGGAAAAGGCACCGGCGGAAAAGAGTCAAAATGCTGCAGCTGTAAAAGGAGCACCCTCCGCCGCCACGTACCGCTGGCATGAGCTGGAACCCGGCTGTGTGATAGCAGACCCCGGCAACGCCGTAACATACCATACAGGCGATTGGAGAACTTTTTTCCCGCAACTGTACAAAGAGCGTTGTATAAAATGCGGCCTCTGCTGGATCTTTTGCCCAGATATGGCCTACAATAAGAGCCCGGAGGGATTTTACCTGGTCGCTCTGGACTATTGCAAAGGCTGCGGTATTTGTGCCAGGGAATGCCCGACCGGTGCCATCAGCATGGTTGAAGAAAAGGAGCCGATACTATGACCAAACAACTCGGTATGGAAGTATCATTCGCTGCCGCCGAAGCCGTAAAATTAGCAGGCGTAGATGTCATCGCCGCCTATCCCATTACTCCCCAGACGCATATAGTCGAGCGCCTTTCCGATTACGTGGCCAATGGAGAACTCGATGCCGAATTTATTCCTGTAGAATCTGAGCACTCTGCCTTAAGCGTATGCTTGGGCAGCGAGGCGGCCGGAGCGCGCTCTTTTACCTGCACCAGCTCCCAGGGCCTGGCCCTGATGAACGAAATTGTGTACATCGCCCCCGCTGTGCGGCTGCCACTGGTGATGATACTCGTCAACCGTTCCCTCTCCGGACCTCTTTCCATCTGGAACGATCACAGCGATGTCATGTCCGTCCGCGATACCGGCTGGATACAGCTTTTCGTTGAAAACAGCCAGGAAGTTTTTGACCACGTCTTCATCGCCTACAAAATAGCGGAAGATCAAGATGTCTTACTGCCCGTGATGCTCAACCTCGACGGCTTTACCCTCTCACACATGTTCGAGCCCGTGCAGATGGTAGATGCAGGCGTTATTCGGCAGTACCTCCCACCCTATAGCCCCAAATACACCCTGCACCCGGACAAGCCATTGACCATGGGCGCGTTTGCCGGACCGGAAGTCTACCCCGAGATCAAGAAAGCGCAGGACGAGGCCCTGAAAGCCTCCTATCCCCATATATTAAAAGCTTGGGATAAGTGGGGCAAGCTCAGCGGCCGCTACTACCGCCCCATCGAAGAGCTCCATACCGGGGATGCCGAAACACTTTTTCTTACCATGGGCAGCTTTGGCGAAACAGCGGCGGAAGCTGTGGAGCTGATGCGCAGCCAGGGCCGCAAGGTAGGCCTTTTAAAGCTGCGTCTGTGGCGCCCTTTTCCCTTTAAAGAGCTTTGCCGGGCGGTAAAAGGCGCCCGCAGATTAATCGTCCTCGACCGCGCCGTTTCCTACGGTGGTCCTGGCGGTCCCGTAGCTGCCGAAATCCGCTCTGCACTTTACAACTTGGGAAACAAACCCCAAATTTACAACTATATCGTCGGGCTCGGAGGAAGGGACGTTGACGTCCGTGATTACCTGCAGATCTATGAAACAGCGGAACAATCTTCGGAATACCAGATCTATGGTGCCAGAGAGTAACTGCAACTGTCTAATCTTTGGCCAAAAGCAGCAATATTGCCGAGAGGATGAAATAAATGGATCAAAACGCATTTGTTGTAAAGACCCTGACTAAAAAAGAATACTTCTCTGCTGGTCACCGTGCCTGCGCGGGCTGCGGTGAAGTACTGGCCGTCCGTCTGGTACAGAAAGCTCTCGGCCGCAACGTCATCGTGGCCAGCGCCACGGGCTGTATGGAGATCGTTTCTTCACCGTTTCCCCTAACCTCGTGGAAAGTGCCCTGGATCCACATTGCCTTTGAAAATGCAGCGGCAGTTGCCAGCGGTATCGAAGCGGGATTAAAAGTTTTGAGACGCAAGGGAAAAATTGACTCCAGAAAAATAACAGTAGCCGCAATGGCAGGTGACGGCGGCACAGCGGACATCGGTCTCCAGGCCCTTTCCGGCGCCCTGGAGCGCGGCCATGACTTCGTCTTCGTTTGTTACGACAACGAGGCCTACATGAATACCGGTGTGCAGAGATCATCTTCCACACCCTTTGGCGCCTCTACCATGACCTCTCCTGCCGGCTCCCTCTGGAGCGGCCAGATGACCTGGAAGAAAAATATGCCCGCTATCGCCGCCGCCCACGGTATTCCCTATGTTGCAACCGCCTGTCCGAGCTATCCTTTAGACCTTATAACCAAGGTAAAAAAGGCCTCAGCGATCGACGGCCCCAGTTACCTGCACATCCTGAGCGTCTGTCCATCGGGCTGGGGTATACCCTCCGACACCACTGTCAAAATCGGGCGTCTGGCTGTAGAAAGCGGGATTTTCCCCCTTTACGAGATTGAAAACGGCAAACTGCAAATCACAGTTGCAGTAGAAAAGCTGATACCGGTGGAGCGCTACCTGCAGCCTCAAACGCGTTTCCGCCATCTTCAACCGGCAACAATAGCAGTTATTCGAGAACGGGTAAAACAAAATTGGCAGGAACTGCTGTTGCAATCGAATACTACACAAAAGGAAGATAAAAATGGCTAAAATCGAGCAAATACTGGAAAAATACGGTTCCGACCCGGCAGAGATCCAGGAGATACTGCTGGACGTACAAGAAGAGGAAGGTTACCTTTCTCAGGACAGCCTACGCCTCCTCTCAGAGAAGCTGTCCCTGCCCCTATCAAAGCTCTACCACATGGCGACCTTTTACGAAGCCTTAAGCTTGAAGCCGCTGGGGCGCTACCAGTTTCAAGTTTGCACAGGCACCGCCTGTCATGTACGCGGTGCCTCCCGGGTGCTGGATGAACTCAATACCGAGCTTAAAATCAACCCTGGCGAGGTAACCCCCGACTTGAACTTCGGGCTGAAAACCGTTAACTGCGTTGGAGCATGCGCCCTGGGTCCTGTGGTAGTAGTCGAAGGGAAGTATTACGGCAACATGTCCGCGCTGAAGGTAAAAGACCTTTTAAAGCATTACGCCAAATTAGCAAAGGCTGAACAAAAAAATTAAAGCTTTCCTATGGAAATTGAAATATTCCTTTATATAAGATTAAAATTCTGTATGGACTTGATCAAATAAAAAAGAGGTGTCATTTTTGGGTAGGTTAAAAACAATGGCAGAGCTTGAAAAACTGCAAGCAGAAATCCTCAAAAAAAGAAATCCAGAAACATCCTGTGTAACAGTCTGCCTGGGCACCGGCTGCCAGGCCTATAACAGCAGGGCAGTATACGATGCTTTTGTAAAGGAAATAAATACCCGCAACCTCACAGAGAAAATCCATCTCAAGGGCACCGGCTGCCACGGCTTCTGTGAGCAGGGCCCAGTAGTCGTCATTTTTCCCTCTGAGATTTTTTACCGCCGGGTCAAGCCGGAGGACGTACCCCGAATCATTACCGATACCGTGCTCGGTGGCAAGCTCATCGACGAGCTGCTTTACCAGGATCCCGTCAGCGGCCAAAAGTACTCCCGGGAATCAGAAATTCCCTTTTACCGTCACCAGCGCAGATCACTTCTCGGCCAGAACATGCTCATCGATCCCGGCGATATTGACGATTACATCGCCCTTGGGGGTTACCAAAATTTCGCCAAAGCGCTCTTTAAGATGACCCCTGAGGAAGTAATAGAAGAAGTAAAAAAAGCCAACCTGCGGGGTCGCGGCGGCGCCGGCTTTCCCGCTGGCGTCAAATGGGAAACAACTCGCAACGCGCCAGGTGACAAAAAATACGTCATTGTTAATGCAGACGAGGGTGACCCCGGTGCTTACATGGACCGTAGCCTCCTCGAGGGCAACCCCCATTTAATACTTGAAGGCTTAGCCATAGGCGCCTATGCTATCGGGGCGGACGAGGGCTACGTCTATGTCCGCCAGGAATACCCACTGGCAGTAAAAAATCTCAGTGTCGCCCTACAGCAGGCCGAAAAATACGGCCTTCTCGGTGAAAACATTCTTGGATCCGGGTTTAATTTTAAAGTCCACATAAAACGTGGTGCCGGCGCCTTTGTCTCCGGCGAATCGAGCGCACTCGTCTCCGCCATCGAGGGCCGAGTTGGCGAACCGCGCCCCAAACACATCAACACGGCAGTCAAAGGCCTGCGGGACAGGCCGACCAACCTCAACAACGTGGAGACGTGGGCCAACGTCCCCCTGATCATAGCCGAAGGAGCTGAAAGCTACAAGCAGATCGGCAGCGCAAACAACAGCGGCACCAAGATCTTTTCTCTCGTGGGCAAAGTGAATAACTCTGGCCTAGTAGAAGTCCCCATGGGTATAACGTTGAGGGAAATAATCTACGATATCGGCGGCGGCATCCCCGGAGGTAAAAAATTCAAAGCCGTTCAGACCGGCGGCCCTTCCGGTGGTTGTATCCCAGCCACATACATCGATACACCTGTTGATTTCGACCACCTCACCGAGCTGGGCTCGATGATGGGTTCCGGTGGTATGATCGTCATGGACGAAGACACCTGCATGGTCGACGTAGCCCGTTACTTTATGCAATTTTTGAAAGAAGAATCCTGTGGAAAATGCACCGCTTGCCGCGAAGGTACCAAAAGAATGTACGCAATACTGGAAGGGATTACCCGCGGCGAGGGCAGTGAAAAAGATATCGAGCTTTTGGAAGACCTCGCCTGGGGGGCGACAAACGCCTCTCTCTGCGCCCTCGGCGCAACGGCGGCCAACCCTGTCTTAAGCACCCTGAAATACTTTCGAGATGAATATGAAGCCCACATCAAGGACAAAAAATGTCCGGCCAAAGTATGCAAGGCGTTGATCAAATACACCATCGACCAAACTATCTGTAACGGCTGTGGCCGCTGCCAGAAGCTCTGCCCGGAAAACGCCATTACAGGAGAACTCAAATCTCCCATGACCATCGATACAGAGCGCTGTGTGCGCTGCGGCATTTGCTACGATGCCTGCCGCTACGGGGCGATAAACATTACGTAAAGGAGACCAGGAGAAATGGTAAAGATAACGATCAACAACAAAGAGTACCAGGCCGAAGAAGGTTGCAGTATCTTGGAGGTAGCGCTGCACAACGGGATAGAGATTTCCCACCTCTGCTACCACGAGAACCTCTCTGTATACGGCGGTTGCCGGCTTTGCTTGGTGGAGGTAACCAGAAACGGAAAGAAAAAGCTGACCACCTCCTGCACCTATCCCGTAGCTGATGGTATTGTCGTTGAGACCAACACCCCCAGGGTAAAAAGGGCCCGCAGACTTATGATGGAGTTGCTGTTGGCCATGGCGCCTGAATCTCCCCGGCTGCAGGCCTATGCCCGGGAACTCGGTGTAAATACATCACGGTTCAAGCTCGACGGCGACGGTTGCATCCGCTGCGGCCTCTGCGTACGCGTATGCGACGAGCTGGTAGGGGCCAACGCCCTGGCTTTTGCCAACAAAGGCGATAAAAAAACAGTCGTTCCCCCTTTTGAAGAACCCGAGAACTGTATCGGATGCGGCGCCTGTGCCTTTATCTGCCCCACCGATTGTATCGGGATAGAGGAAAGCGGAGACGAGAGAAAAATAAAGAGGTGGAATAAGACAGTAAAGATGAAGCAATGTACTATCTGCGGGCGCCTTTTTATTCCCTACGCCCAGATCGAGTATGCACTGCAAAAGGCCGGAGGTGCGCTTCCGAAAGAATGGTTTGAAAAGTGCCCGGACTGCCGGTAAACGTTGGTAATGTGAGGTTTAATGGATCTCTTACTTTGAAAATATAACAGCTCCAAACGCGCTGACCTGGAGCACTTCCGTGAGGACAAAAACCGGTTCTTCTCGGCTAAAGCGGCTTCCTCAGTCAAAGAAACGCCAGTAAAATGATGTATTGCATCAAAATTAGAGGGTAGGTGAAGAAAAATTACCTATCCTTTAATTTGTACTACCGGAACACATCAGTGATTATTACTTCGAATAAAGGCTTTGAGGAGTGGAGACCGAGTTCCTTGGAGATATATAAAGCAGGAAACAGGCTTATTATTGTCGAAGATCGAAATTATGTTTTTGTTCGGAATAATGAGGGAGAATGTGTGCAGCAAGGCCGGAGATATTTTTTTTAGTAAAGTAATGTTTTACCCTCTATGCGAAAGGCTTAATTATCTAGGAAAGGACGTAGTAGTATGTCCTCTAACATCGATGAAAGTAAGAAGATTAAAACTGCTGCATTAACTGCCTGCACTCTGGGCACTTTTTTGGTCTCCTTTATGAGTTCATCTCTCAATGTTGCACTCCCCTCCATTGGCAATGAGTTTTTATCAGATGCTATATTGCTCGGGTGGACTACAACTTCTTATCTTTTAGCTTCGGCAATGTTTCTTGTTCCCCTGGGGAAAATAGCGGATATGTACGGAAGAAAGAAAAATTTAACTTACGGGCTTTTGCTTTTTACGCTTTCTTCTCTTTTTTGTATATTTTCACCGTCGATCGTTTTTTTGATCTGCTGCCGGGCTTTTCAGGGTATCGGGGGCTCTATGGTTGTCGTAACAGCCACGGCGATTCTGACATCGATATTTCCTCCGGGAGAGAGAGGAAGGGCCCTGGGGATAAACACCGCCTCGGTTTATCTCGGGCTGTCCCTCGGTCCGGTCCTGGGGGGAATTTTGACTCAGCATTTCGGCTGGAGAAGTATTTTTTTGGCCGGTATTCCGTTGGCCGCGCTTTCTCTCTTTCTCGTTTTCAGGAAAATGAAGGGGGAGTGGACTGAAGAAAAAAGAGAGAAGCTTGATGTAACGGGATCGCTGTTTTATAGCGCGGGGCTCGTCTTAATCATATACGGCCTTTCCATTATGCCTTCAAGGACGAGCCTGTGTTTAATTGTAGCAGGGATGCTGGTGATTATATTGTTCGCCTGGTGGGAATGGAGAATTGAAAATCCCATCTTAGACATTAAACTTTTTGCAGCAAACAGGGTTTTTACTTTTTCCAACCTGGCGGCCTTAGCCAATTATTCCGCAACTTATGCCGTATCTTTTCTCCTGAGCCTTTACCTGCAGTATGTCAAAGGGCTGAATCCCCAAACAGCCGGTTTGATCCTGGTTTCCCAACCTATCGTTATGGCTGTTTTTTCACCTCTTGCCGGCAGGCTTTCCGACAGAATCGACCCGAGAATCCTTGCTTCAACCGGTATGGCTATAGTTGTGGTGGGACTTATACCGCTTATATTCCTGGAAATGCATACTTCCCTGACTTTTATCGTCTGCAGCCTGATCGTTCTCGGCTTTGGTTTCGCTCTTTTTTCCTCACCCAATGTTAACGCCATTATGAGCTCCGTCCAAAAGAATTTCTATGGAGTGGCCTCAGCTACACTGTCTACGATGCGGTTGACAGGCCAACTTCTCAGTATGGGAATTGTCATGTCCCTACTTTCTACCAACCTGGGGAAGGCCTCTATTGCACCGGAAAACTATCAGAGTTTCCTGGCTGGTAATAAAACGACCTTTATCATTTCTGCTGCCATCTGCTTTGGCGGCATTTTTGCCTCGCTGGCCAGGGGAAAGTCCGGCCATGTGCCGGAAGAAGCCATGATTAATGAACAGGAGAGGTGATGTCGGTGAAAGGTAAGGCGATCATTTTTGATCTTGACGGGACTCTTCTGGAT
>DLUO01000004.1:7228-10919 GCA_003444595.1 Bacillota bacterium | reverse complement strand
GCCAGCAGCACAGCGTCAAAGCTCTTCTCCAAGTCGCTTAAACCGATATCTTTGCCCACCTCGAGCCCTGTTCTGATAATTACGCCTTCTGACTGCAAAATCTCCAGCTCTCTTTGCAAAATATCCCGTGGCAGGCGGTATTCCGGAATGCCTGTGGCCAGAAGGCCTCCGGCCAGAGGGAGTTTCTCGAGAACGGTCACCTCCACCCCCAGACAGTTTAGATAATAAGCGCAGCTCAGACCCGCAGGCCCCGAGCCGACAACGGCCACTTTGCGGCTCCCTCTTTTCCGTCCCTGCGGAAGGCCGTCCCGGGCGGAAGCAGCCTTATCCCCGTAATTCTTATGCCGCCACAGCCCGACGGCTTTCTCCACTGCACCGATGTTAATAGCCTCGTCCCATGCTCCCCTGCTGCACTGCTGCCGGCAGGGCTGGTAACAGGTATAGCCCGTAATGGCTGGGAAGGGGTTGTACTGCTTTATGACAGACCAGGCCCCTTCCCAGTCTCCGTCCCGCACTTTGTTCATCCAGAGAGGTATGCCGTTTTCAAGGGGGCATAGCTGTCGGCAGGGTGAAGTTTTTTCTACGCGCACGGGGGTTAAGAATCGCCATGACCCCGTTTGGTTCACCGTCGTAGGGATCGTTTCCGGGTAAACGGGCGGTAAAAGGCAATGATTACCTACTGAAGAGCGCATCGCCGACTACCTCCTTAACCTCTTTGTACCCCCGGCGGGCACTTTCCAGGTTTTCTCTTGCAAAATGGAAAATCTTTTCTTTTAAAGTCTCCTCCAACATCTGGAGCGGAACCAGCTTAAGAATTTTGACCAGCGCCCCCAGCATGACGCTGTTTACAAGAGGCACCCCGGAAGAAAGCAGGCCATAATCAGCGGCGATATGTGAGGCATCGACTATGTACAGTTTCCTCCCCCGGGCTGCTTCAGCCCACGCCGGTAAATGCTCCTCTGAAGCGTTAACCAGAAGCACGCCATCTTTTTTAAGGCCCTCCATTATTGCCTCTTTGGGAAGGACCGCATCGAATACTACGACACAGAAAGGCTTATAGATACGGCAACGGGGCATCAAAAAAGACCTGCTGTAGCGTACGAAAGCCGCTACCGGAGCGCCCCTTCTTTCTGCCCCAAAAAAAGGAAAAGCCTGGGGGTAATAGCCCCTGCGGAAAGCCACCTCCGCAGCCAGAGTCGCGGCCAGCACGGCACCCTGCCCACCCCGGCCGTGGATACGGATCTCCATCGGGTCTTCCGTATACATGAAATTCCTCCCTTACAAAAGACAACCAGTATCCATCTCGAAACTCGATTTTTTTCAATAATACCTCTTTATTAAAAAAAAATCAAGCACAAAAATGTGCACAATCACTCGTCCAGCTTTGTCTCTGAGAAATAGAGTGGCAATAGGAGTTTTTTTAGGCTTCTTTTTCCTGTCAAAAAAATTACTGGCAGTTTAAGCCAGTCTATATTTGAAAGAATGCTCTATCTGTTTTTATATCTTCTATACTATAAATATGAAATATGCTGTCAAGACAAATCGAGCTTTAATCACGCGCCAAAAAGTGTTCTTCCGGCGGCAGCTCTTCCAACTCTACAGCTATTACCTCCCATTCGTCATACAACAGCTCGACACGGTGTCGTGCCGCCTTGAACTCTTCCGCAATCTTCCGTGCTGTCGCAAAGTCCTCGTATATTCCCGGGTCAGCCAACTGTTCCTGCAAAGAGGATATTCTTGCTTCTTCTTCGCTGATCTCTTCCTCCAAACGGGCCAGGAATTTTTCCAGGCGGCGTCTTTCGCGGCGCAGCGCCAGGAGCTGTTCTCTTGCGGCTTTTTCCATCTCCCGCTTTTTACTTCCTTTTCTTGAGGCAGCATCAGTTTTTTTCTCCCGCTCAACGGCTTTTTTTTCTTCTTCAGCCGCTCTGGCCTCTATAAACTCCCGGTATGTTCCCCTGAAGAGCTTCACATTCCCCTCCCTGATTTCCAGCACTTTGGTGGCAATACGTGAAATAAAAAAGCGGTCATGGGTGACTACAAGCAGAGTACCGGGATATCCGGCAAGAGCTGTTTCCAGTTCTTCTACTCCCTTAACGTCCAGGTGGTTGGTAGGTTCATCCATAATAAGGAAATTTCCAGCAGACAGAGCTACCTTAGCCAGAGCTAGCCTGCTTTTTTCACCGCCGCTCAAATCCCCGACTTTTTTAAATACCTCGTCTCCCCGGAACAGAAAACGGCTTAAATGCTTGCGCGCCTCAGCCTCTGTTAAGCTTATTTGTTCCATCACTGTGCCCAGCGGAGTACTGTCAGCATCCAACTGTTTTTGCTCCTGGTCAAAATAGGCGATCCTTACACCGTGCCCGATTTTGATCCGCCCGCTGCTCTGCGCCTCTTCTCCGGTAATCATCCGCAACAAGGTGGTTTTTCCTGCACCGTTGGGCCCCACCAGGGCTACCCTGTCTCCCCATTCAATCTCAAACGTGGCGCCGCTAAAAAGCTCTGCGTCTCCAAAAGCCTTGGAGACCTTATCAAAGCGCAGCACCAGCCTGCTGCTGCGCCCGGCAAAGCTAAAATTAAGCTTGACGGTTCTCTCAGCAGTGGGTGGAGAAAGCAACTGCATTTTACTGAGGCGCTTTTCCCGGCTGTGGGCCTGGCGTTTGGTTCTCTCATCAGCAGAAGCCGTCCGTATAAAATCGAGATCTTTTTTTACCGCGGCCAGCTGCTTCTGGTAAACCTTTTCCATGCTGTCCCTTTCCAGTTGACGCTGCGCAACATAGGCAGAATAATTGCCCCGATAACATTTTAGTTCGCCTCTTTCCAGAGAGGCAATTCTGCCCACAACCCTATCCAGGAAATAACGGTCATGGGATACTACCAGCAGAGAGCCGGGCCAGGACCGCAGATAATTTTCCAGCCACTCCAGGGCTTCCAGGTCCAGGTAATTTGTAGGTTCATCCAGGAGGAGCAGCTCCGGCTCTTGAAGGATCAGGGCGGCCAACTGCGCCCGCGTTTTTTCTCCGCCGCTAAACTGTTCGATAGAGCGTCCCCAATCCTCTTTCTTGAAGCCCATGCCCCGGGCCACTGTATTAATCCGGTTTTCCAGGGTATAGCCGCCTTTACTTTCATACAGTTGGGTCAGAAAGCCATACCTTTTCATAAGGGGGTCAAGGGACCTACGCTTTGCTTCGGCTCCAAGGAGAGCCATCTCCTTCTCCAGAGCAGACAACTCCTCTTTGATGGAGAGAATATCCCTGACAGCCTCCCTTAAATAATTCCCCAGGGTTGTCCGCTTTAAAAAAACCGGTTTCTGCTCCAAGTAGCCCAATGAGGCTCCCTTGGATAGGAAGACTTTACCTTGATCAGCTTCTTCCTCGCCGGCGATAATTTTCAACAGGGTGGTTTTTCCGCTCCCGTTGGGCCCCACCAGCCCCATCTTATCTCCCCGTTGGAGCACCAGGGATACTCCTGCCAGGACCCTGTTATCCCCATAATCTTTGTAGATATTATCTAAACGCAGTATTGGCATCTACGCCTCCGGTCATAAAAGATGAAATAATTATCCTGTAACTTTGCTAAGACTTGTCTGTCCGCTGCTAATAATATAACAAATTCCCCGGCGACTTGCCAGGGAAAATAAGGTTACCATTTATAGGGGTGGCGAAGGTTAGTGCTCGCTCCAGGGTTCGCTTGA
>DLUO01000004.1:0-7056 GCA_003444595.1 Bacillota bacterium | reverse complement strand
CAGGTTTTACAGCTCAGCTCAGGCCCTCGATTGGCCTTCCCGGCAGAGCTCACATCCATGTTCGCGCTGCCGGCGGCGGACCTCCATGTCCGCCGGGCCATCTCAAGCCCTCGCTTCGCTGAACCTGCAAGCTCAAGCTACACATTTCGCTCGCCACAACCTTACGCCACCCCTGCGGGACATGAAACAGATTCTGGATAGTGGTATTTTCATCTGCTTTGTGTCGGGGAGGTAGGCAGGGCAAATTATACCCTGGCGCTTTCTTTGACTGTAAAAAGGACATGGGCGCGACGTTCTTCGATCATTTTATCCACTGTCTGCTGCAGTTGTTCGGGGGTGGCGGCAGGTTCAAAACAGTGCCTCCCCAGGCAGGCGAAAGCGCGGGCTTCCTGCACCCCGGCATACTGGTCGAGTCCCATCTCCTTCGCTGCTTCCGGTTTCAGCAGCCTTACAACCTTGGGAGGAACAACGGCTGCAATGGCCGCACTGTGCAAAGGCAGCAGCCCCGGATCGCCGTCATTTCCCACGACATCTATAACGGCGCCGCGCTCCCTGGCGCCAAAGGCCGCTAGCGCCAGCGAGGTGCTGAAAAGGCCGTGCTCCCGGTACTCATCCATAAAAGCGTGAACGATATCCGCAGCTTTTTCCAGAAATGCCTCTTCACCTGTCAAAGAGGCCAGCTCCACAAACCACCGCGCACAGAGAGAGTTGCTTCGCGGATCAAAAAGAGGCAGGGCCAGTTTGCCCTCTCCCTGTTCTATGAAAGGCCTGTCGCTCAAAGCACCTCCGTTGGAAGAAAGATATTCCAGGCAGTAGTCGGCCAGTTCACGCGACAACTCCAGCCAGCCCGGATCGCCGGTATGCTGGTAAGCGGCTGTCAGCGCCAGCCCCATGGAAGACTGATCATCGAGCAATCCCCAGATTTTTGCCTTATTTTCCTCCACGTCCAGGTAATGCGCCATACCTTTTCCTTTTAAATAACAGCGTTTCTTAAGCATTTTTAGCGTTTCCAGCGCCAGGTCGTGCCACCTGGATTCAGCCAGTATAACGGCAGCCAGAAACAGGGAGCGAACCAGCAGCGCATTCCAGTTGACATAGATAGTGCTGTCTATTCTGGGTTTGGCTCTCTGCTGCCTGTCATCCAGGGGCAGGGAATAGTATTTTTCGTCGGCATCTTGCGATCCGGCCCAACCGCCCGCCTCCGGCATATAAAGGTTGCTTTCCAGGTAACGGAGCATATCGCGAGAGACCCGGGCAAAGAGCTCATCCGACGTTAACCTGTAGGCCAAAAGCAATATATATAACAGCTGGGCGTTGTCTTCCAGCATTTTTTCGTAATGGGGGACGCTCCAGTCCCGGGTCGTACTGTAACGGAAAAAACCTCCCTCGACACGATCATAAATGCCTCCCTCAAACATGGAACGCAGCGTATGGGTGAAAATATTTTCCCATTCCCTGCCCCCCTGGTAGAGATAGGCCAACTGGGCAAGCTCCAGGGCATCAACCATGGGAAATTTCGGGAAGTTGCCGAAGCCGCCGTACTGGGAGTCATAGCTTTTCTTTACCTGGCTGGCGGCAAAGCCTATCAGATCGGCAAATGTCTCTGTTTCCCGGCCTTCTGCCCTTACTTCTGTTTCCATTCTCGGCGGCCGCCCGCTCCTTAACTCTTCTGCCTTTATCCTCTCCCGGGCTTCTTTCTTGATACCTTCAGGGTCCTTGCGGTAAAAATGGTAGACGCTCTCCAGGACTTCAAGCATTTTATCCGGCGGTATATAGGTCCCTCCAGTGATAATATCCCCTTCGGGAGTCAAAAAAGCAGTAGTCGGCCATCCTCCCAGGTTATAGCGGGCATTTATATCCGGCCGGCGGTCGGTGTCAACCCTGATGGGGATATAATTTTCACTGATAATTTCTGCGACCTCTTCATCATTATAGGTGGTTTCATCCATGACATGGCACCAGTGGCACCAATTTCCAAATATGCTTAACAAGATCGGCTTATCCTCAGCCTTTGCTTTTTCAAATGCTTCGTTACCCCAGGAGTACCAACTAATAAAACTCTGTAAATTTGGGGATTTACCCTCATTTATTATGTTCTTATCTTTATTGTTATCTTGAAAGTTCATTTCACAAAACACCTCACATTTTATTATATTTTTCCTTAGCTGTTTTGTTTTTATGTAAGAACATTGCAGATCTGATGACTAATTGATGACAAAAAAAATAAACCCACTATAAAGTAGAGTATATAATGTTGCTCACTAAATCCCAATTTTATGGATATGTTCGGCAGACATACTGTTCCGGGATTTTTTCAAGGGGTAATCTGTTTATTTACTTTTCTCCCACACCGGAAACAACGCCGAAAAGATGAGAACCACAGCCAAAAAAAAGATAGACAGGCCCAGCCATCTCGAAACAATGGGAAACACTGCGGTAACAAATAAATAATCTTGATTTTTTGCCCACCAGAGACCTGTAACCACAATGACAAACAAACAGCTTTGCGCTAAACGTAAAAGAAGGAATTCCCCCGACAGCGGTGCAAACCGGCGTCTTCCGCTGCTCATCCCCCGGCCAAGCCGCCACAATTGCCATAACACAATGGAGAGAATTAAACCGTTTAAAGCCCAGAGGGCCTTTTTCACCCGGATAATTTGCTCCATACCAACGGAAGAAAACCCGTTCCAGTTTGCCCAATCCCTTAATATATAAGCAATAAAGGGCCAGCTTCGCTGGCTATTGGTTAAAATAACAATCCCGTCGCCTGTTTCCGGGAACGAGTGAAAATGAGTCATCACTCCGCCGCCCTGACCGCCGTGGGAAACGGCCCATTCACCATTAGGCAGGTTTTCCAGATAATAACCCAACCCGTACGCATCAAATACAAGTTCATAAACACCAATTTTATCGACCATCGGCGTATAGAGTCTATTTATATTTTGTCGGGTAAGCACTTCTTGACCCTCATGGGGAAAGTTTGTCATCCCGGCAGCAACAAAGGTGGCGATATCCTCTGCAGTTGACAAAAGGCCACCGGAAGCTTTTTCCGGATAAACGTATAGAGGCACAGGCCTGCCTTTTAAATCATAACCGGTGGGAACCGCGGGTTCCAGATCCTCACTCCACGTAAAAGTAGATCGGTTCATTCCAAGGGGAAGGAAAATTTCTTCCTCCATATATGATGCAAAATCGCGTCCCGTAACTTCTTCGATCAACAATTCGAGCAAGTTATATCCAGTATTGGAATATGAAAATGATAAACCCGGCTCCCGGATAAGAACAGCTTCTTTAGACAAACTTTCCTCTAAGGAAGGCATCTCTTCTCCCGGGGAGTAACGTTCCAAAAAATTTCCCAAAGGCACACCGGCATTATGGCTGAGCAGTTGCCTTACCGTCACCTTTTCCTCTGAAAAATTCGATTCCGGCAACTCCCAGTTTTGCAGATACTGCACTGCGGGATTATCCAGCTCAATTTTCCCCTGCTCTACTAATTTCATTACCCCCCAGGCAGTAACGGGCTTTGAAAGTGACTCCACCCGGCAATAAGTATCGGTGGTCATTCTTCTTTCATTTTCCAGATCAGCATAACCATAAGCTTTCGACCAAGCGGCCTGGCCGTTTTGAACCAGTGCGATACTGACTCCTGGAATATCATAATATTTCATTAAAGCGGGGATACGCTTGTCAAGATGGGCGGTAAAGTCCTGGAGGGAAGAGTGCTGTTCAGCAGCCCCTGCAGCATGAGACCAGAGAAACAGCATGATTGCTAATAATACCAGTATTTCGGCCTTTCTTCTGTTAAAAAGGTGCCATAAATCCGCCCCTTTACCACCCATCATATGCATCACCATTCCCCACTGGGAACTCAACAGTGCAATTCCCCACAGGGCTGCCAGGAGAATTAACCAGCCCCGCTCTTTTCTCCGTTTTGAGTTCTCCATAGATAGAATGTCTCTCCCGCTCTTAATCAAGGTCTCCAATCCGAAATCCTGCATTTCGGAGGGAGTTAGACATGTAGACCACGTTTTTTCCTCTGCATAAGCCAGCCCCGGGTCCGCAGGTATAATCATTATTAAGTCTTTAGCTTTCCTTAAGATTATTTTTTTATGTAATTTCCCTGGAAATACAGCTCATTCGACAATCTAAGCCAAATTTTTAGATTATATAAAAATAGTTAGTTTAAAACCTCTGAGGTTTCCGGTTTGTACTCTTTATGGCCAAACAAAGGGATCCCCCTGCGGTTAAACTCCCTGGAAAGAATAACGATTGTCACAAGGAAGGCCAGCAAATCGGCCAGCGGAATAGCAAACCAGGTTCCCTTTAAGGCAAAAAAATGGGTCAGTAGATAGGCAGAAGGAACATATAAAATGAACTGGCGCAGCATGGAAAGAACGAGAGAGGTGACTCCCTTGCCTATGGCCTGGAAAAAAGAAATAGAGTTGATCTGCATGGCATGTAAAGGATACATCAAGACCATGACGCGGACCGCATATATGCCCATAGCAAGAAGAGCTTCTTCAGAACTGAAAAGCCGCAGGAAAAAGCCGGGAAAGATAAATAAGACCAGGGCGGTCAGCGTTGCCAGGATGGTGCCGATCAGGGTTCCTTTTACCATAGCTTCCCGCATTCGCTGGTATTTCGCAGCGCCAAAGTTGAAGCCAATAATGGGAAGCAGGCCCTGGGAGATGCCGACAACCGGCATAAAAGCAAACAGCTGAAAGCGCATCATCAGGCCCATTACGGCAATAGGTATATGCCCAAATCCTCCCAGAAGGCGATTTACAAGGATCACTGCCAAATTCAGCGAAACCTGGATAAACATCGACGGCAATCCAACACGGTAAATATCCAGGATGATTCCCCAATTCGGAAGCAAGTGCTTAAAGAGGACTTTTAAAGTACTTTTGCGAGTCACGTAGTAGCGGAGAAGCAGCCACGCGCCGATTATCTTGGCCAGCACAGTTGCTATTGCCGCGCCGCGTATGCCCATACCAAAGGTGAAGATAAAAATGGGGTCCAAAATTATATTGGCAACTGCAGAAATGATCATGACAGTCATAGGTAGGATGGCGTTTCCTTCAGACCGGACAGCATGGTTGAGCACCATCATCAGAAAGATCAGCGCCGCCCCGTAGACGATTACAGACATATACTCTGCTGTCTGCTCCAGGATTGCCTCCGTGGCACCAAACATAAGGAGAAGAGGACGCAGGGCAAAAAGGCCGATTAATGTAACAACCAGGCCGAGAACCAGCGACAGTAGAATGACCTGGCCAACGGCCGTTGCTGCCTCCTCATCCTTCTGCGCGCCAAGATAGCGGGAAATAAGGGAAGCGCCACCGATACCAGTACCGACAGCGGCAGCGTTTAAAAGCATTTGAATAGGGAAACAAACAGAAAGGGCTGCTATGGCCTGGCTGCCTAAACGGCTTACGAAAAAGGTATCGACAATATTATAAGAAGCCATCACAGCCATGGCCAGCGTAGCCGGCAAAGACATGTTTAAAAGCAGTTTATTGATGCTGTCTTTACCCATATCCAGGGCAGGCTTTCTTAGCGCAAAGCTACCATTTTGTTCCATCTATCTCTTCTCCTTCAAGTAATGTATTAAATAGCTAAGTCCTCTTAGAATAGCTTCTTTATCTTCGGCTCCTGCCTGGGAAAGGTTCTGCACGAGCAGGTATTTAAAACCGGGGGGCACCTTTTTAACAATGTCCATCCCCTGCGGCGTGCTCCTCATGATTTTCCGGCGGCGGTCCTCCCGATCTTCTTCAAGCGTTATATAGCCAAGTTTTAAAAGCCTCTTCGCATACCCCTCCGCCGTAGTGACATGAAGATGCATCTTGTCCGCCAGCTCGGAAATACAGATGCCGGGATTAGCCCCAACAATACGCAGTACCCCCAGCTGCGGCCCGGTAACTTTCCAGCCGCCCTGCCGCAGGAGTTTCTCATATTCCTTCCGTGCGTTGTCATATTCCTGTAGCAGATGCAAAATCTGTACGATCTCATCCATCTGAATTTACAGTACCTTTCAATTATTAGGCATGCCTAATTTATTAATATATACCTGAAAAGGAATTTTGTCCAGGAAAATTTAAACAGAGTATACTGGTGATAGATTAACACTGCAGAGAAAGCACGATATTCTTCGCTTAAATAAAAAATTGCCGGCCGGCAATTGGCCATTGAATAGCAATCATGTTATGATTATTGTAACAGGAGCGGTAAACTTAAGCGAAAAGAGGGGAAAAACATGCAAAAGATTATCAGGATAAGCACCGACAGGCGGGAAGCGCTTTACGACATTACGGCGGAGGTAAAGAAGGCTGTCGCGGAAGCAAATGTAAACAGCGGGATTGTCAACATTTATGTCCGTGGCGCAACAGCGGCCGTAATGATCCAGGAAAACTGGGACGAGAGTGTACAAAGCGATGTAGTGGATTTCTTGCGGAAAATTATCCCGCGGGGAGTATGGCAGCATGACAGACAGGACGGAAACGGCGATGCCCATTTAAAAGCCGGTTTAATCGGCCCCGGTGAAACAATACCCATTATCAATAACGAAGTCGGCCTTTCTACCTGGCAGAACATTTTTTTATGTGAATTTGACGGCCCGCGGGCTAACCGTGAAGTGGTTATCACTGTCCTGGGACTTTAGCGCCTGAAAAAGGCGAAAGTAAAGTAGATGGAATCGCAGCACTCCTTTGAACAGAAACCGGGAGGCTCTCATAGAATACAGAAGCGCTCCCGGGAGGGATTACTCTTGCTGCTGCTGTCTTCTCATCTGGCAGAAACGCTGGGTATCGATACAAATGATCAAAATCGGGAAATAGAGCTGTCTGCGGGAATTAAAAAAACTAAAATCAAGCTTGCCGTCAAGGAAACCTCTACGGATGGTTTTTCATTTGACCCCGCAGCGGTAGAGGAAGTGCTTTTGGCCCGCATCCGCCAGCCGCTGTCTTTCTACTTTGACAAAAAGGCCAAACATCTGCTGGCCGGCCCGTTCCTGGGCATCGCCTGCGGGATACCGGTAATCATGCACCAACCGGAAGT
>DLUO01000194.1:2997-3436 GCA_003444595.1 Bacillota bacterium | reverse complement strand
TCGGCGCCAGTTTTTTAATTAAATGCAAGGTTTCTTTCCCCGCCTTGAGCCCCGGCCCCAGGGCCAGAGCCTGACAGGCGCCGGCATGTTCCAAAATTTCCTCACTCGCAACTGCTGTTAAGACGCCATGGCCGTCCCCGGCAAAACCCAGAACAATAACCTCTTTTAATTTGGCTTCCAGAACCGGCCGCAGTTCCGCTGCCGTCCCCACATAAACAAGCCCTGCGCCTCCTCTTAAAGCCGCTTCACCGGCCAGCGCCGCCGCACCGGTCATCCCGGACGACCCGGCCAGAATAAGCACTCTGCCGTAGGAGCCCTTGTGACTGTCCGCCCTCCTGGATGGCAACTGCGAGCGGACATATGCCCGTGTTATCAGGTTTTCTTTACTTTCTGCCTGTAAGAGCAGCTCTTGGGGGATGCCGATATCGGCCACCAGCAG
>DLUO01000194.1:1527-2774 GCA_003444595.1 Bacillota bacterium | reverse complement strand
GAAATTCCCGAGGGTATATCCACGGAAACAATCTCGGCCGGGCTGTGATTGATGGCTGTGATAATCTCGGCCAAAAGCCCGGTAACCTGGCGCTGAATCCCTGTGCCCAGCAGGGCGTCGACGATTAAATCATCGGCTTTTAAATCCTTAATGATGGCTACCGGGCTCTTTTCATCAAACCTATTAACATTATATCCCTGTTTGAGCAGAATATTGTAGTTAACAGCTGCATCACCTTTATAATCTGAGAGGGCACCGGCTGCCCATGTCTCAACATTGTACCCTTGCCGCCATAAGTGTCTGGCTATAACAAAGCCGTCGCCGCCATTATTGCCCTTTCCACAAAATACAACTATTTTTCCCCGCTTCCGTTCAGGTCGTATCTTTTTTACCAGGCTTACTACCTGTAACCCGGCATTTTCCATCAGAATTAATCCGGGTATGCCATAGCGGCTCATGGCAAGCCTGTCTATTTCACCCATTTTTTCTCCAGATACTATTTTCATCAGCCACACTCCCCTGGCAAAGTACTTTCTTTCTTCCTCTTTAATTATACCATAACAAATTTTTCCTATAAAATGCCGTCTTTTATTTCCGGCGAAATCTGATATTATAGATCATTATAGATATAAAAATAAGGCAGCGCTTGCTGGTGGCAGCTTAAAGCCGACAGGGGGGATTATTTGCAGGATACTTTATCCTGCTTAAATCAAAATGAGAAAAAAGATAGGGTCCTTTTTATATTTATTATTGAGCCTATTGTTGCTGGCCACCGCTGTTTCATGCACGGCAGATCATTATCCGGACTTGGAAGAGAATTCTTCGCCCACCGATCAAAGGGAGTTGAAAGAAGACAGCGGGAATAACAATAATTACGAAATACCGGAGAATGAACAAGAAAAGCACGCCACAGAAAGGGAAACCATGCCGGAAGAGGAGAAAGGTGCCGCCTTGGGAAAACCTGGTACAATTCTCCCTGAACTAATGCAGCATAAACCTAACGAACTGGGAGAAGTGATGATCTTAATGTACCATGAAATCGGCTATCCGGAGTCCGCATGGAGGCGAACCCCGGAAAACTTTCGCCTGGATCTGGAAAACCTATATGAGCAGGGATACCGGGCCATATCACTGATGGATCTGGTCAGGGGCAATATTGATATTCCTGCCGGAACCTCACCTGTTGTCCTGACTTTTGACGACGGCAACAAAGGTAATTTTTATTACCTGGAAAATAACGGCGAATT
>DLUO01000194.1:0-1339 GCA_003444595.1 Bacillota bacterium | reverse complement strand
CTGGCTGCCACCTTTTTTATTTACTACCCTAGTCCTTTTCGGCAAACCCAGTATATAGAAAAAAAACTCAACTACCTGGCAACCAGAGGCTTTGAAATAGGCAACCACACTTTCGGGCACACCAACCTTGCACAGTTGAATGCCTCCGAAATCCAGCGAGAACTTGCACAGCATGTGCAGGCAACCCAGGAATACCTTCCCGGCTATGAGGTCAACTCCCTGGCTCTGCCCTACGGGGGATTTCCCCGGGAGAATCAGGAACTGCTCCTGGAAGGTTCTTATGAAGGGGTCGCTTACCGGAACGAAGCGGTGCTTCTGGTAGGTTCCAACCCTGGCTTTCCACCTTTCCACCAAAAGTTTAACAGCTCCAGGATCCCGCGGATTCGTGCCAGTGAGCTGGAAACCGATGGGGTAGGCCTGTATGACTGGCTGGAATATTTCCGCCAGAATCCCCATAAACGTTATATCAGTGACGGTGATCCGCATTATGTGACTGCACCTGAAACATTGAGAGAGTTCCTGCGCAATGAGGGCTTAAAAGATAAAGAAGCTCGTTTTTATCTAAACTAACTGTTAAAGGGGAGATTGGCCAATGTCCCTTCCGCCGCTAACCTTTCCGATTATCCTCTTCATCGTGGGTATCATAGGAACTGTCTTGCCCCTGCTGCCGGGTGTAACGCTCATTTGGGCGGGAATGCTTCTTTATGGAATCCTTACAGGATTTCAGAACCTTTCCGTGGGCTTTTACATCCTGCAGGGACTGGCGGCCCTACTGGTAATGTTTATTGATTATATCGCTACCGCCCTCGGAGCCAAACATTTTGGAGGTTCCAAGACCGCGATGTGGGGGGCAGCACTCGGCCTTTTGGCAGGCCTGCTTATTCTGGGACCGTTGGGAATTATTTTTGGCCCCTTTCTTGGAGCATTTATTGCTGAATTGCTAAAAGGCATACCCCCGGAAAAGGCCCTTCGTTCAAGTTTTGGCGCTTTAGTGGGCCTCCTCGGGGGCATTATACTAAAACTTTGTATAGAAGCGGTTATGCTTTATGCTTTTTTCCGAAACATTTAGCGCAGCCGGCAGCATTGGTGTATTTAATGTACAACGGCAGCCCTGCTTTCCTCTTCCTCGGCAATTTTCGAATGGAAAGCCGCATCAAGGCTGGCGGCAATTACAAGAGAAATGTCATCGATCAGCGTGTCTATCTCTTTGGGAGTCACTATCAGGTCACCCGCAAAGGGCTGCAGCACCTCTTTAATAATATTTCTTTTTTCCTCCCAGTTCATCTTCTGCACTATATTGGCAAACATATTTCCCTGTGCCTGTCTCTTATACACATCT
>DLUO01000112.1:2061-2630 GCA_003444595.1 Bacillota bacterium | reverse complement strand
ACAGTTTGCTGAGGGGTTAGAGAAGTGGTCGAGTAACGCGATCCGTAATTGTGTCATACTGATTGTGGCGGTACGGTGTCACCGAACCTAGAGTACAAAGATAAATTTTTGCATGTATCCGTTTGAGGATGCCCCTCAATAAATTGAGGGGAGAATATCGCTTTATTTTGGGGTCTGCCTCTTTTTCTAATCTTCCAAATTTTCCAGTATCTCAACCGCCTTTTCAAGGTCCTGCATAGTGGCCCTTGTGTATATGGCGGTTGTGTTTATGTTGGCGTGTCCAAGCAAATTCTGAAGGGTCGGCAGGTCAATCTTGCCTTCACGCAGCAGTTTTGTTGCAAAGGTGTGGCGGAGCATATGGGGGTGTGCCTTTATACCGGCCATATCTGCATATTTTCTTATTATCCTGTACAGCTGGCTTTCGGACAACCTCTCAGACTTGTTGCTAACAAAAAGATAATTACCACGGTTGGGCCGCACCTCCAGGTATGCCTGTATAGCGCGCCGCACATTTGCGTTGAGCGGCACCTCACGATATTTTTCACCTTTGCCAGAGCGCACAATAACGA
>DLUO01000112.1:0-1790 GCA_003444595.1 Bacillota bacterium | reverse complement strand
TATATCACGCTTGTTACCCTCAAGGTAAAACATCCTTTTAAGCCTGTAGAGTTCGGAATTTGAGAGAGCCGCAACCTCCGCAGTCTTTTGCTGCTTTATTTTCTTCACCTTTGCAGCAGGGTTGTCTTTAAGATGGCCAGTGCTTACCAGAAATTCACAGAAACTTTCCAGTGCGGAGAGCTTCCTGTTCACGCTGACCGGCTTGTTTCTCTTTACGTTGTAAAGATAGCTTTTGAACTCTTGGACATCCACAACGGTTATTTGTCCCGGCGAAAACTCTCCGACCGTTTCCTCAAACCACTGCATAAACTCTTCCACATCGCGGACATAAGCTCTGATTGTATGCATTGACTTTTCTTCACGTATAAGTTCCTGTCTAAACTCCGTTAAAATAGTGTTGTTGCTGATTGCCATGACAATCCTTCTTTCTTCTTATTGTTAAGATTAGCCGCCATTTCCATGTCCACAGATGCTTTTTTAAGTGCCATGTCGGGAGGCAGTCCCCTGGCAGCCCACCGCAGTGCATTAGCTGCATATGAAGGGCTGGCGTCAACCAGCACATCTATCAGCCAATACACCGCTTTAGGGCCGTGACGTATGGTAATATACTTTTTCAGCATTTCATAATCAGCCTTGCTGTACTCATCAGTACCATCGGTTTTAAGTCTTATATAATCTTTGAACTTGGCTTTTTTGCCAAGGTGTATCAATCTATCAATTTCAATAGCACATGAGGGATTGACAGGTGGTAGGCTTTCAATTTTTCTTAAATTTGGTGTAAAGTATACATCACCCATCCATTCTTCTATCTCGGTATAATTGTTAGATACTCTCGCAGCTGGCATCCCGGCAGCTTTGCTGGCCAGCGCATCGGCAAACTTGTTTTCACTGCGGGAAATCCAGCGAAACTCGACCGGACATTTTAGTTTGTCAACAAGCTCAAACACCTTATTTGCAAGTTCTGCCATAGCCGGAGACTTAATTTTATAAGCACCGGTAAGCTGGTAGATAACCAGCTGGGAATCAGACATAACAAGAACGGACTGCGGATTAAACGAAGAAAGGTAATCCAGGGCAGCAATTACGGCCAAATATTCCGCCTGGTTATTGGTACCTGTCCCGGGTGAATAACTACAGGTAGCAACCAGATTCTGGCCGGGGTTTTGATAAATCACATATCCAACGCCCATTACCCCGGGGTTGCCTGCACATGCGCCGTCAATATATACTAAAAAATCATACACCGCTTATCCTACCTCCTTTCAGAAGCAATTCATTAAGCTTCCTTGTATCAATTTCCTTTTCAGTTACTGCATAAACTTTGATATTGCTAAAAAACACACCCTCATATTCTTTTAACTTTTTATAAGTATCCAGCAATTCCTGGCGGGTAAAAACGGTAATTTCTCTGTTTTCTGTTTTGTACAGTTTTTCACTTAACGGCAATCGTACTGTAAATCTTAAAACAAACATAACTACCTCTCCCTTGAAAAAACCGGCATTCTGTTTGTTCCGGTCAAGGCCCTGCTGCCTAATCCCTTTTCTATCATCTCATTGCCATATCCGGAAAAATAATCTGTATGGCCATATTTATCCACAGCACCGATATATATGTTTTTCACTTCACACCTCCTTTTCTTTATCTGGTTATGGGAATCAATTCTGTGTTTAAAAAGCAGAAAATATATTATCATGCGTTTTTTAAGGCCGATAAATACCCTTTTTCAGTTAATATTATACCATTTTTTACGCAAAAACGCAATATAATATATATTATCATGCTATATTAT
>DLUO01000123.1 GCA_003444595.1 Bacillota bacterium | reverse complement strand
CCACCCCGGAGGTCAAGGCACGGGATCTAAGCGAGATCATTTTCATTTGTTTTTGCGCCGGGAGAAACCAAGCATGGGGATTAATATGAAATAGGGACGGGGAGTGGAACCGGGGACAAGGTCATTTTTTTCTGTGACTTTTCATATACTTATCCTACAAATAACTCGTGGCATTTACATTCATGGATGATGAAGCGCGGGCTTCATGAAAGTCTAGCTAACAAATATTTTTCCTTGCTTGATATAACACTATAAACAATCATTAAAAAGGGGGATTCCTTTTGCCGGTTAATGTTAAGTTTCTAACACGTACCGCCCTGTTATTGGCGCTGACTCTGGCGCTGCAGGGGTTTCGCCTGCCGACTTTTTTAACAGGCCCCTCCGTCAACTTTTTACTGGCCCTGGCTACTCTATGGGCAGGGACTGCCAGCGGGATAATAATTGGGCTGCTTACCCCCTGGGCAGCTCTGCTTCTAGGCATTCTGCCCGCTCCCCTGGCGCCGGCCATACCTTTCATTATGCTCGGCAATGTCTTTTATGCGTTCCTCATTGGCGTGCTTTACCGCCTCATACCTGCCAAAAGCGGGCAAATTGCCGGGGTGGCTGTCGGCTCGCTGGTAAAATTTTTTATCATTGCCGGTGCGGCTTCCTATATCCTGAGCCTGCCGCCTCCGCTCACCGGTGTTTTGCTCTTTCCTCAGCTCTATAACGCCCTGCTTGGCGGAGTGCCGGCCGTCTTTGTCAGCGCCTACATCCCGGGTAAGGTTTTAAAATCTACTTAAAAATCACTGGGTAGGCACATTTTCGGGCTGCTTCGCAGAGTGCTTCCCTGGAACCCTGAAGAAGTAAACGGCCAGAGCAAGCACCAGCGGGATAATTGTCAGGTTGAACATCAATTTATACCCCATTGCGGCAGCGACCATACCCCACAGCACCGAACCCAGCGCCACGCCGATATCAAATCCGGTCCAGAAGGTGGCATTGGCCGCGCCTCTTTTCTCAGGCGAAACACTGATGATGGCAAGGGTCAGCATTAAAGGTTGGAGAAATCCGAAGCCGATACCATAGAATATTCCTCCCGCAACCAGATGGAACAACGTCGAAGACTCTGCCAGAAAGGGCACAGCTGCAATGCTGGCCATAGTTCCGATTAAAGCGCCGATATCGTAGCCTTTACGCCCGCTACGGTCGACAATTATCCCGGAGAGGGGACGGCTTACAAGGGTCGTTAAGGCAAAAGCGGTAAAATATAACCCTGCCGTGGCCAAGCCCTGTTCGGCTGCATGAAGGGCGAGAAAAGACAGCGGCGCACAGTAACCCATTGTCACAAAAAGTATAACCATGGCCGGGCGGAGCGCCGATTTTTCCATAAAAACCGGCCGGAAAGTTTTAGCTGAAGGTGTTTCAATTTTCGGGTATTTAATAAAAAAGGCCAGGGTTGCGGAAAGCAGGAGCAGGAACGAACAAGTGAAAAAAAGGATTGGAAAGGGGTAAGAATTTATCAGCCACAGACCCAGTGCGGGAGCGGCAGCCATGGAAACACTCAGCGTTAGGCTGAAAAATCCCATTCCTTCGCCCAGTCTTTCGCGGGGCACAATATCCGAGGCCACTGTCATCGATCCCGTATTGCCGACTCCCCAGGCCAGGCCCTGAAAAAACCGCAACAAAATTAAAACAGCTACTGGAATCATGCAAGCATAAATAATCATCGGCAATAAAAAAAATAATAACCCCCAGATAAAGATTTTTTTACGGCCGTATTTATCCAGGCACCAACCGGCAAAGGGCCTGCTGATCACCGCTGCCAAAGTCAGTGCGGAAAGAGCCAGACCGGCGGCACCGGTTGTCCCTCCAAACCGCTCGATATAGACCGGCAAGGTGGGAATAAGGCTGTGAAAAGACAGAAACATTGCCAGTGCGGACAGGCAGATTAAGATATAATCCGGCGTCCAGAGAGGAGGCTTTTCCTGCTTCGGAAGAGCCGCCGCTATTTGATCATAATCTTTTTCCTTCACTTAAATCATTTCCTTTTCAGTATATTCTAAATCGTCATGCCTTAAAAAATTATACCATTAATCATTGCATAGCGTAAAGTATTTTTACCAACAGTTTGTCGCCTAGCCAGGATGCAATGCCCTCAGGATAATTGAAAAAAAGACAGCAGAGGTTTTTAGTTCCTGCCGCCAAAATCCAAAAAGCCCCTCATTTGGAGGGGCTTTACCTTTTACGATGGCGGAGAGAGTGGGATTCGAATTTAATTATAATACATACAAAATAGCATTGTGCATAAAACAAAAACAAAAAAGCCGGGGTTGGTCTCCCAGCCATAGAGCTTTAAATGTCCTCAGTTTCATCTTCATTCTCTTTTGGCTCTGACAGAGAATTTTCCATTTCGTAAATTTTGGAACACAGGAGTCACCGATCATTATTTATCGCAGGGTCGCCAGCCCTACCTGGCGACTAGAAAACCATAAACTTATCATCCCTCATTCTTTTTTTCTCAGGGGGATACTCCTCGTACCCCGGCGCCGGCACCGGCGCATACACCCGACCCGGAAATGCCTGGGCGGCAGCAGTGGAACCGACAATGACGGCATTGGGATTCTCCTGCTCCAGCTTCGCCAGCGCCTCTTCGGATCCCGGATCAGCTACGAACCGGGTGCGGACAAGCTTGGCTCCGCTGGAATGAGTTCTGGCGACCTCCTCCACTGGACGAGCGTTAATGATAACTCCACAGGGTCTGACCTCATAAAAAACGCCGACGGTGTTTTGAAAAGGGATAGTGTGTGGGGTGGTATTAATAATTTTTATTATTTTCATCTCCTCCTTGTTTTTATTTGCCGAGATAGGCTCCCGGCGGGCCTAAATTATAGCAAATGTTTGTATTTGTGTTTGTATAAAACCTAATTTTATACAAACATCAACCCTTCAAAATGGCGGAGAGAGTGGGATTCGAACCCACGGTGCCGCTCATCACAGCACACTCGATTTCGAGTCGAGCGCCTTCAACCGGACTCGGCCATCTCTCCACATTTTTTATAATAGTACGGAAGGTGAACTGCACAGCAAATTATACAACAGCCAGGCGTTTTTGTAAAGGTGGGATCATCCATGCACATCCATGCACCCACTGAAATTTTACTCATAGTCATCCATGTTGTGTCAAGACTTCTAGCGATTAAAGATTTTGCTTTGTTAAGCAAGTTTTTTTCAGGATGCACGTCATGATTATTCCCGGCGTTCTTTAAAGAATTTTTGCAGTAGAGCTGCGCACCTTTCACGCAAAATACCTTCTTCTACTGCCAACCGGTGATTGAGCCTGGGATCGGAAGTAATATTATAAAGAGATGCTGCCGCGCCTCCTTTGGGGTCTCTGGTCCCGTAAACCAGGCGTGATACACGGGCCTGGACCAGGGCTCCGGCGCACATGGGGCACGGCTCCAGGGTAACATACAGCGTCGTTCCCGTGAGGCGCCAGTCCCCTACCAGACGTCCTGCTTCCCGCAGAACCAGGATTTCCGCGTGGGCTGTGGCATCTTTCAGCTCTTCCCGGCGATTGTGGTTCCGGGCCAGGATCTCCCCGTCCCGGACCAGGACAGCGCCTATGGGAACCTCACCGCGAACATAAGCCTCCTGGGCCAACTCCAGGGCTGCCTCCATGTAATATTCATCATCTTTTTCCGACATAGAATCGCTCCTCGAAAAAACCCCTGCTTTTAATAGATTATAACAAAGGACCCTTTGCCGATCAATATTATTACCCGCTATGCCCCGCCATCCGCCCGCCATGCTTACCCGCCCATGCTTCATGCGTGCAGCGCTTGCCGTAACTAAATTAAACTGGAAAGCACCGAAGCCCGGACAATTATGCCTAGCAGCCTGTTGTCACCGTCAACAACTGCAATGGGATACCTGGATTCCGTTGCTTTAGGGATTAGTTCCTGGATGCAGGTATCCGGGTCCGTGGTGTAGAAATCGTGGCTCAGGATCTCTGCCAGCGTTTTCTTTTCTTTCACGGCACGCACCGTGTCGTCGATGGTCACCAGTCCCTGCAATACCCGCCTGTTATCGATAACAAAAACGCTGGAGATCCCATTTTTTTTCATCTCGTTGGAGGCAACCTGCGGCCCGTCTTTTAGAAAGACCAAGGCCGAAGGCATAAACATGATGTTTTTGGCCTGCAGCACTTTTGTCCTGTCGATATCCTGGATAAAATCCCGGATATAATCATTGGCAGGGTTAGCCAGGATCTCCT
>DLUO01000011.1:14865-16005 GCA_003444595.1 Bacillota bacterium | reverse complement strand
GTTGGGAAATTTATTGCGCTCAGCGGTTACATAACCCCGGCCTACCTGCGCGGTAATCTCCATATACAGTTTACCGCCTTCTTCCAGGGTGGCGATAACAAGCTCGGGGTTAAGAATTTCCACCTCTGCAGGCGCTTTGATGTCCCCGGCCCGCACTTCGCCTTCGCCCTGAGCATCAACGATCAGTACTTGGGGCTCCTGGGAATGGATTTTCATGCGCAGCGCCTTCAGGTTCAAAAGGATTTCCGGGGTTTCTTCACGCACATGGGGTATGGTTGAAAACTCGTGCAGCACCCCTTCAATCTTAACCGAAGTTACCGCCGCACCGGGCAGGGATGAAAGCAAAATACGCCGCAAGGAGTTGCCCAGAGTTGTCCCGTAACCTCTTTCCAGGGGTTCGACTACAAACCGGCCGTAGTTGTCACCATCTTTATTCACCCATTCAATCTTAGGCTTTTCGATTTCAATCACTAAATTTCTCCCTCCTACCTTATCTGCCAGAGAAATTTTTTAACGCGAATAAAGCTCTACAATAAGGTGTTCGGAAATGGGCACATCCAACTCGTCTCTGGAAGGAACGCGTAGGACCTTGCCGCTCATATTCTCCCGATCCACCTCCAACCAGTTTACAGTTCCCTGTGCTGCTCCCCATTCGGCCAACTCTTTGAAAAAGGGGCTGTTCTTACTCTGTTCGCGTACAGCTATTATGTCCCCCGGCCTGGTGAGGTACGACGGTATATTTACTTTACGGCCGTTGACCGAATAATGTCCGTGCCGGATCAGCTGGCGGGCATCATTACGGGAGCGGGCCAACCCCATACGATACACGATATTATCCAGCCTGCTTTCGAGTATTTGCAGCAATATTTCGCCGGTAATTCCTTTTCGTCTATCCGCTTCCGTAAAATAACGCTTAAACTGTCTCTCCAGAACGCCATAAATGCGTCGGGCTTTTTGTTTTTCTCGCAGCTGTATACCGTATTCGGAAACCTTTTGCCGGCCCTGTCCGTGAGCACCGGGCGGGTATCCCTTGCGGCCAAAAGAGCATTTATCACTGTAACACCTGTCGCCTTTCAGGTAAAGTTTGGCACCTTCTCGACGGCACAAGCGGCAAGAAGCATCTTTATACCTGGCCATATA
>DLUO01000011.1:13726-14592 GCA_003444595.1 Bacillota bacterium | reverse complement strand
ACTTCTACCTGCCTCATCCCGTGTTCCATGGCAGTGCGCGCCGCGGCTTCCGCAGCAAGCTGGGCGGCAAAAGGTGTAGATTTCCTTGAACCTTTGAAGCCTACTGTCCCGGCACTGGACCAGGCAATATTGTTCCCCTGAAGATCCGTAATCGTGATAACGGTATTATTGAAACTCGATTTAATATGGGCAACACCATGCTCAATATTTTTTCGTTCCCGGCGTCGCGGCCGGGTAGCGGTTTTTCGTTTGGCCACGTTTTACTCCCCCCCTTATTATTTCTTTCTGCGCACCCCGACTGTTCTCTTGGGTCCTTTTCTTGTCCGGGCATTGTTTTTCGTAGTTTGCCCCCGTACCGGCAACCCCCTGCGGTGCCTGATTCCCCGGTAGCATCCAATCTCCACAAGGCGCTTGATGTTCATGGAAACATCGCGCCGCAGATCGCCTTCAACTTTATAATTCTTATCTATATACTCTCTTAACCTGCTGATTTCATCCTCAGTGAGGTTTCTGACTCTGGTATTGGGGTCGATATTGGTATACTGCAAAGCTTTCTGGGCCCTTTTACGCCCCAGACCGTAAATATAAGTCAAAGCTATCTCCACTCTTTTGTCACGGGGCAGGTCCACTCCCGCAATCCTGGCCATAAGTTATGCCACCTCCTTTTTTAATAAAAAGGCTAAACGTAAATATAATGCCCCTTTTAAAAAGCAATTATACACAATACTGCCAATTCCTGTCAGGCTATCCGCTCATTAACAGGCCGTCCTGTCCTAGCCCTGAACCTGTTTATGCTTGGGATTTTCACAGATAACCATCACTTTTCCCTTGCGGCGTATGACCTTGCATTTTTCACAGATAACCTT
>DLUO01000011.1:13272-13416 GCA_003444595.1 Bacillota bacterium | reverse complement strand
CGAATAAAATTCATGCGGATTTTTCCGGAAACATGGGCCAGTATCTTAACTCCGTTTTTCAATTCTACCCTGAACATGGCGTTAGGCAGAGGTTCCACCACGGTGCCTTCGACTTCGATAACGTCTTTTTTTTTGGACATACCT
>DLUO01000011.1:9785-13034 GCA_003444595.1 Bacillota bacterium | reverse complement strand
TTTAAATTACCTTGCCGGATCCTCTCCCTTATTTCAGGATCAATAATGCGGTAGGGTTGCAGGTGTTTTAGATTCTTTTTTTTAGGGTTGTTAACCGTCCGGCAGCGTCCGTCCGCTAAAAGAGCCCTGTTTCCATCAATGAAGCCGATGATAACGTAGAATTTCCCCTTATCTCTTCCTGCCAATGATTTTACTACCTGCCCTGCTTCCATAACTCTCTTTTACTCCCTCCTACTAAAAAGAGGTCAGGATTTCCGGCCCGTCTTGCATTATGGCCACAGTATGTTCAAAGTGGGCTGACAGGTTTCTATCCTTGGTTACTACCGTCCAGTCATCACTTAACGTTTCGACCTCCCAGGTTCCTGCGTTAACCATAGGCTCAATGGCCAGGACCATTCCTGCTTCCAGCAAAGGACCTTTACCGGGCAAACCAAAGTTCGGCACTTGGGGTTCCTCGTGCATTTCGCTTCCAATACCGTGCCCTACATAGCTGCGAACAACAGAAAATCCCCGAGATTCCACATAAGTCTGGATAGCAGCAGAGATATCGTAAAGACGATTTCCCGGATAAGCTTTTTCAATGCCTTTATAAAGAGATTCTCTGGTTACCTCCAGGAGCCGCTTCGCCAGGGGAGAAACCTCTCCCACGGGAAAAGTAGCAGCCGCATCACCATAGTAGCCCTTGTAAAATACGCCTACGTCAATACTGATAATATCACCTGCTTTAAGGCGACGCAACCCGGGAATTCCATGAACTACCTCCTCGTTCAACGAAGTGCAGATAGTCGCCGGAAAGCCGTGGTAGCCCAGAAAGGCAGGGCGGGCGCCTGACTTCTGGATATATTGGCGGGCCAGGGTATCCAACTGTATGGTGGTTATTCCCGGTCTGACAGCTCCGGCCAGTTCCTGAAGGGTGCCGGCTACAATACGACCGGCCTGCCGCATAAGTTCTATTTCCTGAAGGGATTTTACAATAATCAATTTCAACCTACTCCCTATTTCATAAAACCCTGGTAATTGCGCATCAGCATGTGGCTTTCAACCTGCCTCATCGTTTCCAGCGCCACTCCGACGATAATAATAAGGGAGGTGCCGCCGAAAATAAGGTTGATACGAGAGACATTCTGCATAAAAATAGGCAGGATACAGATAAAAGCCAGAGAAAAGGCCCCCACAAAGGTAAGGCGGCTGGAGACTTTGCTCAGGTACTCCGCCGTGGAGCGCCCCGGACGCAAACCGGGAATAAAGCCCCCGTATTTTTTAATATCTCCGGCCACTTTCATGGGGTCAAACTGGATGGCCGTATAGAAAAAGGTAAAGAGAATGATGAATGCTGCATAAAGAGCAGTATTCAGCACGCTCCCCCAGCTTAAGGCTTCGGCAAAACTTTGAGCAATAGGGTGATTGACAAAGGTGGCGATCGTCGCCGGAAACATCAAAATCGCCGAAGCGAAAATTACGGGAATAACTCCCGCCTGGTTGACCTTGAGGGGGATATGAGTGCTCTGCCCCCCGTACATACGCCTGCCCACAATCCTCTTGGCATACTGTACTGTAATGCGCCTGCGGCCGACTTCCAGGGCAATAATGCCCACAATCAGACCCAGCAGTACAAGTGCTACCGGAACAAGTATTAACAGGCGAATTTCTCCCAAGCGCAGCAGCTCGATAATCGTCGCTGTTTGTCTGGGGAAACCGGCAACAATACCGGCGAAGATAAGCAGGGAGATTCCGTTGCCTATCCCTTTTTCCGTAATGAGCTCACCCAGCCACATTAAGAAAGCGGTACCCGCCGTCAGTGAAATGATAATCACCACGTAAGCTGAGGCGCTGCGTTCTATTACGGCAGGTTGTATCAGGCTGAAGGTCATCCCTGTAGCCTGGAGAAGTGCCAGGAGCACTGTGGCATAACGGACCATCTGCGCCATTTTTTTCCTGCCCTCGACACCTTCTTCGCTCCACTCTTTGAACTTGGGAATAACCACTGTTAAAAGGTGCATGATAATGGAGGCGTTGATATAGGGCATGATACCCATGGCAAAAATAGTAAAATCACTGAGCGCCCCACCGGCAATAACGTTGTAAAACCCGAACAGCGTATCCTCCTGGAAAAAATCGGCTAAGATTTCCGGATTAATCCCCGGTACAGGGACATGGGCTCCAATGCGGTAAACAACCAGCATCAGCAGGGTGAAAATGATCCGGCGCCTCAACTCGGCAATTTTCCAGGCATTGCGTATTGCTTCCATCATTTTAAATCACCTCAACCTGTCCGCCGGCATGCTCAATCTTTTCTCTGGCCTGGGTGCTGAAACGATGAGCTTTAACAGTAAGCTCCTTTTGCAACTCCCCTTTTCCCAGAATTTTAACTCCGCTTTTTAAAGATTTGACGATACCGGCATCCTGCAGAAGCTCCGGGGTAACAACCGTACCTGAAGCAAAACGGTTTAAGGTTTCCACGTTCACTTCCGCCCATTCCCGGCGAAACTTATTTGTAAAGCCACGCTTGGGCAGACGCTGAAATAAAGGCATTTGCCCGCCTTCAAACCCGCGGCGGATACCTGCACCCGAACGGGCTTTTTGTCCTTTTTGTCCCCGGCCTGATGTCTTGCCGAGGCCGGAACCAATGCCCCTTCCTACTCTTTTGGGAGCAGTTCGTGAGCCCCTAGCCGGCTTCATCTCATGCAGGCGCATCCAGGACACCTCCTTAATATTTGCATAAAATTTAGCTTTTGCTTAAATCTCCTCGACAGAAACCAGATGCCTGACGCGATCGATCATTCCTCTGATCTGCGGGGTATCATTATGTTCCACCGTATGGTTCAAGCGCCTCAAACCCAGGGCTTTAATGGTCAGGCGTTGCGATGGCTTGCATCCGAAAGGACTTCTTACCAGTTTGATTTTGATTTTGTTCACGTTTACTCCCCCTATGCCTTAAGCTCTTCGAGTTGCTTACCGCGCGATTTGGCCACTTCTTCAGGTGTCTTCAGTGCTTTGAGTCCTTCAATGGTAGCGTTAATCATATTAATAGCATTAGAAGAGCCGAGGCTTTTGGTCAGGATATCTTTGACACCGGCAAGTTCAAGGACAGCCCTGACAGGGCCGCCGGCAATAACGCCGGTACCTTCGGAAGCAGGTTTCAACAACACTTTACCGGCACCAAAATTGCCAATGACAGGATGAGGAATAGTAGTACCCATCAAGGGAACCCTGAACAGATTCTTCTTGGCATCCTCTATTCCTTTACGG